>JAYRLO010000334.1:0-2664 GCA_041905215.1 Aeromonadaceae bacterium | reverse complement strand
AGCATGCAACTCATTGAATGATAAAACAATTAAAAGGTTAAGCGCTTGATGAACAACAAAAATATCGAGCAACACACACCAATGATGCAGCAATATTTGGGATTGAAGGCGCAACACCCCGATGTCTTGCTGTTCTATCGCATGGGCGACTTCTACGAGCTGTTCTACGAGGATGCGCGCAAGGCCTCGCAACTGCTGGATATCTCGCTGACCAAGCGTGGTCAGTCGGCAGGCACGCCGATCCCGATGGCGGGCGTCCCCTACCACGCCGTCGAGGGGTATCTGGCCAAGCTGGTACAGCTGGGGGAATCGGTGGCGATCTGTGAGCAGATCGGCGATCCGGCCCTGAGCAAGGGGCCGGTCGAGCGGCAGGTGGTGCGGATTGTCACCCCGGGCACCGTCACCGATGAGGCGCTGCTGAGCGAGCGTCGCGACAACCTGATCGGCGCCCTCTACCACGATGGTCAGCTGTTTGGTCTGGCGGTGCTGGATATCAGCTCCGGCCGCTTCAGCATCAACCAGTTCCCGGCCGAAGAGACTCTCTTGGCCGAGTTGCAACGACTGGATCCCGCCGAGCTGCTCTATCCGGAGTCCTTCGCGCACCTGGCGTTGCTCGGCTCGCGCAAGGGGCTGCGACGCCGCGCCGAATGGGAGTTCGAGTTCGCCACCGCCCATCATCTGCTCTGTCAGCAGTTCGGCACCCGCGATCTGATCGGCTTTGGCGTCGAGTCAGCCACCACCGCGCTGTGTGCCGCCGGTTGCCTGATGCAGTACGTCAAGGATACCCAGCGCACCGCCCTGCCGCACATCCGCGCCATTCGTCTGGAGCAGACCGAGCAGATGATAGTGCTGGATGCTGCCACCCGCCGGAACCTGGAGCTGACGCAGAATCTGGCTGGCGGTGTGGAAAACACCCTGGCTCAGGTGCTTGATGCCACCGCCACGGCGATGGGCAGCCGCCTGCTCAAACGCTGGATCCATCAGCCTTCGCGCAATCGACCGCAGTTGCTCAATCGTCAGCAGGTGATCGCCGAGCTGATCGAACAGGAACTGATGGCGGAGCTAGCCCCGCTGCTGCGGCAGATTGGCGACATGGAGCGCGTCCTGGCACGGCTGGCGCTGCGCTCGGCTCGTCCCCGGGATTTGAGCCGTTTGCGCCACGCCTTCCAGCAGCTGCCCGCCGTGCAGGCGCTGCTGGCGCCGCTGCAGAACGAGGCGTTGCAACTGCTGGCCGAGCGAGCGAGCAGCTTCCCGGAACTCTGCGCCCTGTTGGAGTGCGCCGTGGTGGAGACACCACCCGTGGTGATCCGCGACGGCGGTGTCATCGCCCCCGGCTATGACGCCAGCCTGGATGAGCTGCGCTCCCTGGCCGCCGGAGCCACCGACTATCTGCAGCAGTTGGAGCTGCGCGAGCGCGAACGCACCGGCATCAGCACCCTGAAGGTGGATTACAACAAGGTACACGGCTTCTATATTGACGTGACCCGGGCCAACAGCCATCTGGTGCCCGCCGATTACATCCGCCGCCAGACCCTGAAGAACAACGAGCGCTACATCATCCCGGAACTCAAGGCCTATGAGGACAAGGCGCTGACCGCTCAGAGTCGCGCCCTGGCGTTGGAGAAGCAGCTCTATGAGGCCCTGTTGGATCAGCTATTGCCCCATCTGGCGCCGCTACAGCAATCCGCCGCCGCCATCGCCGAGCTGGATGTGCTGAACAATCTGGCCGAGCGGGCCCAGACCCTGAACTACTGCCGTCCCCAGCTGAGCGAGCAGCCCGAGATCCATATCGAAAACGGTCGCCATCCGGTGGTCGAGCAGGTGCTGAGTGACCCCTTCATCGCCAACCCCATCGATCTGCACCCGCAGCGGCGCATGCTGATCATCACAGGGCCCAACATGGGGGGAAAATCCACCTACATGCGTCAGACGGCGCTGATTGCCCTGCTGGCCCATATCGGCTCGTTTGTGCCGGCCGACAGCGCCCGCATCGGTCCCATCGATCGGATCTTCACCCGTATCGGCGCCTCGGACGATCTGGCCTCCGGCCGCTCCACCTTCATGGTCGAGATGACCGAGACCGCCAACATACTGCACAACGCCACCGAGCAGAGTCTGGTGCTGATGGACGAGATCGGCCGCGGCACCAGCACCTACGATGGTCTGTCGCTGGCCTGGGCCTGCGCCGAACAGCTGGCCAGCCGCGGCGCCTTCACCCTGTTTGCCACCCACTATTTCGAGCTGACCCAGCTGCCGAGCCAGTTGAGTAACCTGGCCAACGTGCACCTGGATGCAGTGGAGCATGGGGATGGCATCGCCTTCATGCATGCGGTGCAGGAGGGAGCGGCCAGTCGCTCTTACGGGCTGCAGGTGGCGGCCTTGGCGGGTGTGCCCAAGTCGGTCATCCAGCGCGCCCGGCAGAAGCTGCATGAGCTGGAGCAATCCGGCACGCCAGAGCCCGGCGGCTCGGCACAAACGGCGAGTGCCGCGCCGGCTCGCGTCGCGACAGCGATCGCCGCGCCTGCACATCCGGCCGTCAGCCTGTTGCAGGATCTGGAGCCCGATAGCCTGACCCCGCGCCAGGCGCTGGAGGCGCTCTACCGGCTCAGACAGCTGATCTAGGACGAAAGCAGCAAAACAAACGGGGCCGAAAGGCCCCGTATT
>JAYRLO010000040.1:6760-15093 GCA_041905215.1 Aeromonadaceae bacterium | reverse complement strand
TTATTCCCATCACAGTGATCTTCGTCGTCACCGCGCTCGAAGCCATTGGTGACATGACGGCAACCTCGGATGTCTCCGGCGAACCTGTCGATGGCCCAGTTTATATGGCGCGCATCAAGGGCGGGGTTCTCTCCGATGGTCTGAACTCCATGCTGGCGGCCGTGGTCGGCACCTTCCCGATGTCGGTGTTCGCCCAGAATAATGGCGTCATTCAACTGACCGGGGTTGCCAGTCGTTACGTCGGCTTCTTCATCGCCGCCATGCTGGCACTGCTCGGCTTGCTGCCCGGTGTCGCCGCGTTTATCCAGCAGATCCCCGAGCCAGTCCTCGGTGGTGCAACCGTGGTGATGTTCGGCACCATAGCCGCCGCCGGAGTGCGGATCATCTCTCGTGAAGTCTTGGATAGGAGAGCGCTGATGATCCTGGCCGTCTCTCTGGCCATGGGGTTGGGGGTCGCTCAGGTTCCCGAAGTTCTGCAGCACTTGCCCGAACTACTCAAGAGTGTTCTCTCGTTTGGTGTTGCCACAGGTGGTATCACGGCCATGCTGTTGAACCTCCTGTTGCCACGTCGCGTGGTCAGAGTCTAAGAGCGTCAACTGAGGGTGCCACATGAACGCAAGCTGGCATCCTCAGAGGCACAAGATGAGACGATTCACGGAGCACTGACGTAGGGGGATGCCTGCCCCCTGCCCAGAGGTTTGGCAACCACATCCATCTGGTGACTCTGTTGCAGCAGTGATAGCACCCTGGCATCCCCCGGGTGCGTCAGCTGGTAATGACGAAGATAGCTCTCCGCCTCCTCTCGCTCCCCCAATTTGAGCAGCGCCATTCCCAGCAACAGCTCGGCATCCAGAACCCCCTGAGAGAAGGCATTCTTCAAGTAGAAGACGGCTCGAGGATACTGGCCTGATGCCAGCAAAAAACGACCGTAATGGTAGTGGACATCACTCTCTTGCGGCGCCAGCAGCAACCAGCGATTGAACGCCAAATCGGCCCGCTCAGCGGCACCATCCAACCCAAGGTGGTAGGCTATGTCAGCCAGCAAGGCACAGCGTTTGACCAGAGGCGCCGAGTCAGGCTCCAGCACTGCCAGACCCACAATGCTTTCCAGTGCTCGCAGATCCGTCTTGGCGCGTTGCCGCTCTTCATCCGACTCGAATTGGCGATCGGGTGCCCCGGTATGTGATTCCAAGTCAGCCAACCAGAGATCCAGATACTCGAGTTCGACCCGACTTCGCTGTTGTTGATGATCGATGCTGACAAGCCGATCCAGCTGGTACTGCCCATAACTGTCAGCCAGACACGTTCCTGATGTCAGGGCTAATGTCAGACAGAGCCCAAGCCGCTGCATATCCATACGAGTCGTGAAATCGTTAACAAAATGAATGATCAGCATGCTAGGCCAAACAAAGTCCGCTGTCTGCCTTCGGTGAACTGCCGGGCTTTGAAACTTAGCGGTGCATCGCAAACCAGGGTAGTCATACAGACCCCAGTCAAATTAATTCTGACATTCACCGCCCGGATAGCCTGGCAAATCAGCAGCATCCGGCAGACAAGCCAGGATCGAGCTGGCTTTGAGCAGGGTCTTCAGGTTATCGCGGGTCACGGCGCGCCACTTGAGCTTCTCACCCAGGTATTGTGCCCAGGCGAACTCGATGAAATAGCGCTGATCCGCTTTGCGATAGAGGCCTGCGTCCTCGGCAAATCCGGCCAGAGAGCGGTAGGGATAATCAGGCAGCAGTGCGATATGCGCAGGCAGCTTGTCGGGGGAGATTGGGTGCCCCTGCTCGTCGCGCAGCCAGGTCCAATGCCGCTCCTGCATCTGCGACCAGAACTGGTTCGCATCGGTGAGTTTGCCTTCGATGATGACGGGGACTTCGCGCATCCCGAGGCTCCACAGCGTTCGAGTCAGGTGGTGGCGATCAACCAGCCAGTAGCGACCGTCTGGCCCAATGACCACAGGGATCCGCTTCTTCTGTGCCAACGCCCAGAGCTTCTTGGCACTCTTGTGCCGTAGTTGCTCAACCTCCTGTTCAACCTGTAACAGGCCAATTCCCGGCTGGGTCGGATGCAGATCATTGATCGCCAGGCTACAGAGGCTACCCACCACCAGATCGGGTTGGCAGGAACTCAGCGTCTGCTTAGCCCATAGCAGCGGAGAGCACAGAACCAGAACAGTTCCGAGAATAAGACGTCGCAGAGCATCACGACACCACCGCCACCTGTAGTTGCACGATTGCATTCCGATCTCCATCTCACCTAAAACCACCGAGTCTCGCAAACCCGGCTACTCTACGCCCCCGGAAAATGAGATGACAATCACAGGCGAAAAATCGGTCCATTAATCCGGATCGGATTGATGTATATCAATCTGACACGCCCCAATCAGGCTGACCCAGCCTTACGATTCTTTGCGGGAATTTACCGACCATCGACTTGTCTGTATGCATGCAATTTCCGGATACTTCCTGCATCCATCCGGTGTCATCTGGCCCGGAGCCAACAGACGCAAGTATCCCTTCAGTCGGAGTAAGCAATGAAGTCCATGACCTGGTTATGCATCACGCTCCTAACCTCGACAGCAGTGCATGCCAACCCGGGAGCGCAGCAAGGTGGGCCAGGAGGTCAACCCGGTAGTGGGCCCGGACAACCGCCACCCCCAGGATGGTCTCACCCCGCGCCTGAACACCCGACACCGATTTCTCCCGTCCCCATCTATCCGCCCCCCCGCCCTGGCGTCGTGGTCGACATACTGCCCCCTGGCTACAAGACGGTGCTGTTCGCTGGCCTGACCTACTTTGTCTTCAATGAAATCTGGTATCAACTGCATGGCGATCGCTACCAGATCGTCTCCCCGCCCTCCTCGTCCAAGGTGCAAGAAAACAACCCCTATTATGAAAATGGCATGACCCGCGTCGATATCGATGGCGTTCGTTACTATGTGCGCGACGGTCGTTACTATCGTCGTAATGCCAATGATGAATACCTGGAAGTAACACCGCCAACCCACTGAACCGCACCATAGAAGCCCTTGGCACAGAAGGTCAGCTCTGCCCAGTCGCAGTGCTGAGTGAGCGGCTATTCAGAACTGCGGGTTAGCCATTGCCCCAATAAAAAAATGGCGAACCATTGCTGGTTCGCCATCGGGCATGCCTGCAGGGCAGGCTCCTACAATCAGATTTCTATTATTGCGCCGCCAAGGTGTACTTGAGGGTGCTGTCGTTGAAGGTGACCAGATAGGTACCAACCACGGCGGTCTTGATATCAGAACCACTCAGGTTAGCCGTACCATCGGCATTGGTATCGCCATAGTTCTTGGTCCAGTCACCCAGCACATCAAACTTGAAGCGTTGAGTACCAGAGCTGTCACCCGCGCCGGTGAAGGTTACGGTCGCCTGCCAGGTGTTGTTGGCCACCAGCTTCATCGCCGTTGAACCCCAGCTGTTCGGGGTGCCACGGAAATAGAGGCTGGTCAGATTGCCGGTATAAACCTCATCGCCACCGGAGATCTTGGTCAGGGTGTACTTCAGCGTGGAGTCGTTGAACTGTACCTTATAAGTGCCGACAACCGTGGTGTAGATGTCGGAACCGCCTTGGTTGGCCGTGCCATCGGCATTGGTATCACCGAAGTTGGTGGTCCAGTTACCGGCAACGTCGAACTTGAAGCGTTGGTTGGTTTGGCCGTCGAAGGTCACCGTCGCTTCCCAGGTATTATCCGCCACCAGCGTCATGGCCATGCTGGCCCAGCTGTTCGGCGTACCACGGAAGTTCATGGTGGTGTAGGCGCTATTAAAGGTGCCGTTATCATCCGTCACAGTCACAGTCGCTGACGTGGTGGAGGTCAAGCCTTCGGCATCGGTCACAGTCACGCTGACTGTCTTGGTACCCACAGTATCAAACAGCACGGTTTCGGTCTTGGCGGTGCCACCGGTCGACCAGCTGTAGCCGGTAACCGCACTATCATCGGTAGAGGCAGAGGCATCAAAGACGATGCTATCACCCACCTTGACGCTGATGGTCTTCGGCGAAACGGCAGCAACCGGAGCCTGGTTGACGTTGATTGGCGTCAGGGTATAACTCAGATCGCTCTCCTTGAGAGAAACCTTGTACTTGCCAGCACCAACAACGTAGATGTCCTTGCTGCTGCCCTTGTCGGCGATGCCATCGGCTTCGGTATCCCCATAGTTTTCGGTCCAGTTGCCATAGACGTCAAACTTGAAGCGTTGTGCACCCGTGCTGTCGCCAGCCCCGGTGAAAGTCACTTCGGTTGACCAGACACGGGTTACCGGATCCACGGTCATTGCCGTCGCTGCCCAGCTGTTGCTGGTGCCACGGAAGTACATGGATGAGAACTTATCGACGATACAATTGTCGCATGGCTTGGCATTGATGTGGATCGCCGCCGCCTGCTTGGCGCCGACCGTAAAGGTGGCATAGCCAGAGCTGTTAACCGTAATGTTGCTACCACTGCACAGCTGACTACCCGCCAGAATGTTGCAGTAGGTGCCAGCTGGCAGCCCGGTTTGCAGTGACTGGGTCATGGAGCTGGTTTCATTGTTGATCACCACGAAGCCCTTGGCACCACGACCGAAGGCGATCTGGTTGTTCGCATTATCCCACCAGTTGGTCATGGCGGTACCTTGCACAGTATTGTGGAAGGAGACCATGTTGGCGATGTTGCTCCAGCGGTGTTCACAGTTCCAGGTTGAACCGGTGGCACAGGCAGTAGCACTCGGGCCACCCGCATCGGTATTGGTACCGTAATCATATCCGGACATGACTTGCGGATACTTACCATACGGCCATGCCAGCATGAAGACGTTGGCCAGGTTATACAGGGCACCATCCTTATAGGTCAGCATGCCGCCGCCGCCATGGCCACGCTCACGGTCATGGTTGACGACAAACACTTCTGCCTTATCGGAAGGCAACAGCCCCCAGCTTTCACCAAAGCTCTTCAGATTCTTGATCTGCCCCTTGAAGTTGGAAGCCAGATCGGTGCCGTACTTGAATTCGGTCACGACACCCAGTCCAGTGTACTCGCCCGGCTGAATAGGCTCACCGCTCGCGCCGATCACTTCCTGGAAGATGAACGGATTGCCAGCTTGTGAATAGATGGCGCCCAGATCGGCGACACTCATGTGCTTGGCGGCATCAATACGGAAACCAGCGACCCCCCAACCGGTCAGGGTTTTCAGGTAGGTGGCGATATGATTTTGCACATAGCTGGAGCCAGTGTTCAGATCCGGCATCCCCAGTAGACCGCAATTTTGTACCTGATAGCGGTCACCATAGCTGCTGATCGAGCATGGGCTATGGAAATCGTTGTAGCCCAGATATGGATAGTTGCGATCCGAATAGCTGCTACCACCGGTACCAGTGCCGGAGCCACTGGCCATCTGGTTGAATACGGCATCGACGTAAATTTTGACCCCGGCGGTCTTACAACGCTGGATCATGCTCTTGAGTTCGGCTTCCGTACCACCACGGCTATTGAAATTGGTATAGGAAACCGGTTGATAGACAACCCACCAATCACTGCCCTGCTTGTGCTCGTTCGGTGGCGTAATCTGCACCGCATCGAAACCTTTAGGACCAAGCACAGTCTCGCACTCGTTAGCGATGTCGTTAAATTTCCATTGGAACAGGTGAACCATGACGCCAGCATTGGCGGCACTGCTGGCCAGAGCCATAGCAACACCGACTCCAAGAGTCAGAGTGCTTAACTTCAATTTTTTCATTGTGATAATTCCCTTCATGTTGTGGCGTTAAGATGGAATGCGCTACGCGTTCTTGGATGAACGTCTGCTTCCTTCGTCATCTCTGGCACATTCCATTTGGCAGAAACGACTGACTTGTCTGATGCGGGCAACGAGCCAACTCGACAAGACCAATATGATCACCGACTCTCTCATGGTTCGATTTCACACTGACTGCGTGAAACCAAACTAACAGACTGATTATCAATAATATTCATTGCATAGAGACCCGAGGCATACACACACGAACAACCATGTAACCGGTCTCAATGTGCTGCATTATCCACCTTTTCCTCGGCAGATTGGCCCCGCTAATTGACTAAAATGTAATTTGTGTGAGCGAAATGGTTTTCAAATGGGCTGGGCGGCAAAACTGATGTGATCCAGCACTCGCCCTGGATTCTTCACTCTGACAGATCGGAGTCTTTACCCTAGACTAGCCCCACTCCTGAGATAAGGAACCGATTGATGAAATCCACGATGCAGTATCTGGTTTTGGGTCTGGCGTTGGCTGGTGTGCCATTGCTGGCCGAAGCCGATGAACAAGACGCCTGGGGCGAGACTCGCCAGATTGGCCAGACCAGCGATGCGCATGCCCTGCTGAGCGGGCAAGATGAGTTGCGTCTGCTGCAAGTCGAACAACGAGGTGAACAAGCCTATCTGCGTTTGCAAAATCAGGTAGGCGAACAGCTACTGATCCAGACATTGGCCGGAGCACAAAAACCGCTGCATCTGCAGCAAGGCACGCCGATCCGCGTCGCGCAGGAGCACAGTGGCTGGAGCATCAGCCATGACGATGCCCTGCTAGCCTTCATTCCCAACCAACGTGGTCAGGATCTGCTGTTCGAACCAAAGGTTTAAGCGTTACGTCACGCCGTCGAGTGGCGCGTCACGGCAGCCACTTCTGCCAGAACTGGGCGATGCCTGCCTCGGGATCGAGGGCATAGGGGGCAAAACCGGACTTGCGATAAGCCCCCTGCGCAACCTGATTGTTACTCAACACTTCGAGCGTCAACTTGCAGCATCCCCGTTCAGCGGCGATCTGTACCAACTCGTGCAGCAGCGCCTGACCGATCCCTTGGCGACGAAACGGCGCCAACACGGCCAAATCATGGATACTCAGCAGGGGCCGCGCCGCGAAGGTTGAAAAACCGGGAAATGCCGTTGCCATTCCCGCCGGGACGCCATCCAGCCAAGCGACTAAACCAACGGCTCCGGGCACAGCGGCGAGTCGTTGCGCCAGACACTGTTTGACCTCGGGAGCCAAGCCAACACCGCCCCCCATGGGATCCAGCGCATAGGCGTCGAGCAACCTCACCAGCACATCAGCCTGCTCTGGCACCGAGAAATCCACACGTCCAATCGTAATAGCCATCTGATACCCTCCTGTTGGTCTGGGCTCATAGTACGGGATCGATGCCAAAAGAACGACCCCGAGGCCAATGCTGTTCACTTAAGGAAAATGCAGGCTGGTTCCCTCTCACCAACACGCCGTAAACCCATCCATGGGGGCTCGATGGCAGCATCCCTGCTGCCAACGGTTGGTTCAATGGGAACACTTCCTGCCTTATCTGATCAGCATTGGATCCCGTGACGGTGCTCTGTTGAGGCCGATTTAATCGAGCCAAACGATACGCACGGAACGCTTGATCCCGCCGAGGAACAGGCGTCCAATGGCCAAGAGGAGAATCACCAGTGGAGTTTCTATGTTTATCGTTCTGCTGCACTACGTTCGGCCGTTAGCCGACATCGACGCCCTGATACCCGCACACCGGGAGTTTCTTGAACACCACTATGCCGAAGGGCATTTTCTGTTGTCCGGTCGTCAGGAGCCGCGGACGGGCGGCGTCATCCTGGCGACTCTCCCCTGTCGAGGTCAGCTCGAACAGTTGCTCAAGGAGGATCCGTTTTATCAGGCTAAGGCGGCAACCTATGAGATCATCGAATTTATTCCAACCATGTCAGCCCCCGAGCTGACGCCATTCCGTCAATCCTGAGGCGCAAGTGGGCACAGACTACCCTAAGCCCCTCATGATGACGGCTATGCGACAGCTCCAAGGAAGGGGGAGTGATGCACAATAACTCGCGACAAACGGCCGATCTTGAAAGCCCACGCCTACTGTTGCGCACGCTGGATAGCCATTTTCTGAGCCTCTGTGTGCAGGCCGATGCGGATGCCGCCGCCAGCTATTTGTGCAGCCGGGAACTTCCCGCTGACTGGCTGAGCCAGTGGCGCCTCATGGCCATGCGCTTGAAGGATCTCCATCTCGACTCGGATTACCTGCGCTGGAGCCTGCGCGCCATCATCTGGCGGGAAACCGGCGAGATGATTGGCCATATTGGTTTTCACACACCGCCGGATCCCGCATATCTAGCGGCTCTGGGTACCGATGGGATCGAGATTGGCTATGAAATCTATCCTAACTGGCGGCGACAAGGGCTGGGACGCGAGGCCCTGCAACGGCTGTTGCAGTTTGCTCGGGAACAGGGAGTGCAGCGATTCATTCTGTCGATCGCCCCCGATAATCAACCATCCCTGGCGCTGGCCCGCTCGCTCGGTTTCGTGGCGCTGGG
>JAYRLO010000040.1:0-6750 GCA_041905215.1 Aeromonadaceae bacterium | reverse complement strand
CAACGGATTGATGGTGAGGATGGCCTCGAGTTGCTCTATCGGCTGGAATACAACACGGCTGCTGGTACCGAGCCGACTCGTACAAAGAGCCGATGACCTCTCGCTAACAGCTCGGCTCATGGGTATGCTGGCGTTTTACATCCACGGCCCCGAGATGTTCGAGGGTGCGCCGACCAAGCAGCACGGGATAAGCCATCCGGCTACGATCGCGCAAGGTGAACTGCTCCTCATAGGCCTGATGACCAATGCATAACTGCATGCGAACCACATAGCGATGGTCGACACCCCCAGCACCACGGATCTTGACGCGCCGCAGGATCGGCCGTTCCACCTCCTGGCTTTCTGACTGGCCATCACGTTCCCCTTCGATACGAAAACGGACCCACGGCTCGTCATCACGCTCGAATGTTTCAATATCCCGAGCATCTAGCGATGAGGTCTGGGCGCCGGTATCCAGCTTAGCCTCCAGCAAGAGTCCTTCGCCCGGAAAGAGAATCGTCTCAATCCAGCCATAGATCGGCGACTGAGGCTCGGCGCCCCCGGAAGGCTTCGCCATCGTCAGGAGCGGCGGCTCAGCCGACGTCGGCTCGGCCACCCCAGGCCAGGAGCAGAGCACGAGCAGGCTCAACCACCATCGAAGATTAGTTCGCATCACTAAATACCCGCTCCAAATTATGCCACGGCGACAAGGTAGCACACGCTGACACGCCGTAAACCCATCCATGGGGGCTCCGCCGCGCCATCCCTGGCGCGGAGGGTCAGCTTAGTGCTACCTAAGTCGCTTTGATGGGGGATCTGCTGCTAGTTGGATCACCATACAAATCGGAGGGAACAGCATAACCAGACTCAATCAGACTTGATAGTATCAACGGCTGGCTTCTGTGGCCAACCACTCATCCCGCGTCACCGCATAGACCAGGTGATCGACCAAGCGATCCGCCAACTGCTCGGCCTGTGGAATACAGAGGCTCGGGCGCAGACCAAGCCGTTCACAGACCGCCCGGCTGCGCTGGTTATCCTGCGCCACAGCAATCTCGACGACGGCCATCTGCCACTCCCCGAAGGCCCTGGCGATCAGCCGGCGACAGGCGCGAGTCACAATGCCATGTCCCTGCCATGGTTCCGCCAGCCAGTAACCAATCCGCACCCGATGCAGGCTCTTGTTGATGACATTGAAGCCACAGATCCCGACCAATTCCCCGCGAAAAACCAGGGCATAAAGTCGGGTCTGTCCCGCCACAAACTGCTGCAGTGAGTAACGGATGAAACTCCGGGTATCTTCGAGGGTCTGGATCTCCTGAGGCCAAGATAACCAGCGGGAGAGATAGGCCCTATGCGCCTGGATCAGGGCAAAGAGTGGTTCGGCCTGAGCGCGTTGCAGACAGACCAGCTCCAGCTCTTCATCGATGCGATGACCCGGCATGGGATCTCCTGATGGGCTCGACCACCTTAGTAGTCAACCTTGCGCAGTGCCTTGACCTCGCCACGCCGGGTCTTGCTCTCCACCCGACGCCGCTGCGAACTGCGCGTCGGCTTGGTGGCGATGCGCCTCGGTTGGACGACCCCAGCCTCGCGGATCAAGGCAACCAGCCGCTCCAGCGCATCCTGCCGATTCTGCTCTTGGGTTCTATGCTGCTGCGCCTTGAGGACTATGACCCCATCCCGAGTCAGGCGCTGATCGTTCAGGCCTAACAGACGTCCCTTATAAAAATCGGGCAAGGAGGAGGCAGCCACCACAAAGCGCAAGTGGATGGCCGAAGAGACCTTGTTGACGTTCTGCCCCCCGGCCCCCTGAGCCCGGATCGCACTCAGTTCAATCTCCGCCAGGGGTAATCTCAACCCCGGCAGAATCAACAAACAGTCGTCGCTGTCCAGGGGGAATGACTCGTTAGTCGACATAAGACACCAATCTCACCACCTCTCGGGCTCCATTCAATTACGGATAAACCAGGGCAATATCAACAAGGGAATGCTGGCCACCCAGAGCAGCCACAGCGAGTCGATGAGATAGGGAAGCGCACAGAGTAAGAGACCGCAGCAAAAGGCCACTATCTGCCCCTGTCGCTTGCCATAGATAAAATAACCAACCCCTAGCGAACCCAGTACGACGCCGCTGAGTAGACTTCCCGTATCCATAATCCCCCCTGTTGCAGTTAATTCTTCGCCCAAGCCAGACGATACGAGATGGGGCCAGGCCAAGCACCCCGCGCGGCTAGTGGCGGCAAACGCCCCGGAGAGCGACATCAACCGGGTTAGAAGAGAAAGCGCCGCCCTTCCAGACATTGCCGGCAAGCCGGTTGCCCCTGCAAGGATCCCAGAGACTCCTGGGGCACGCGCCGCCCGCAGCAAGCACATTCGCGAAAAGAGCTCATCCGCAGGCGAATAGTCTCCTGGATCAGGGCCATCAGTTGGCTATAGCTGCCATCGTCGAGAGTCACCCGCCCCTGCAACTCCGGTTTATGACCCGAGACGCCGCTCATCGATCCACCCAGCATCGGCAGCAGAACTTCGACCGAATCCTGAGAAAAGGCAACAATCACCTTCAAGGGCTCACCGACAAACAGGGTCTGCTCCCCAGTAATCGGCGGTGGCAGCTGCCGCAGCAGTGCCTGCCGCCACTGCTCCAATTGAGCTGGCAACGGCAGGTTCAAGGGGAACAAACCGGCTAAGTGGGTTTGGCTTATCGACAAGGTCAGACATCCAGATAAAAAAAGACGCCCCATCATAACGGATGGGGCGTCTCTACGACCAGCAACAAGCGTCCGTGGAATTACTTCCGCGACAGGTAGTCGGCTTGGCCGATCCACTTGTAGCTGGTCAGCTCGGTCAGCCCCATGGGGCCGCGGGCATGCAGTTTCTGCGTCGAAACAGCTACCTCAGCGCCGAGGCCAAACTGGGCGCCATCGGTAAACCGGGTCGAGGCATTGACGTAGACGGCCGCAGAACCAGCACCATTGATGAACTGCTCGGCATGCGTCAGATCATTGGTCAGGATGGCATCGGAGTGGCAAGCATTGTGCTGCCGCAGGTGGGCCAGAGCCTCACCAACATCCGCAACCAACTTGACCCCCAGGGTCAACGAGAGCCACTCGGTATCAAAATCCTCGGCACCGGCCTGACGCAGCTTGTCGGCTCCCGCACGTTGCAGCAACGCATGGGCACGAGGCTCGGCCACCAAGGTCACGCCCCGCTCATTCATCCGGGAGACCAGCAGAGGCAGGAACTCCTCGGCCACCGCCTCATGCACCAGCAGGGTATCGAGGGCGTTACAGGCCGAGGGGCGCTGCACCTTGGCGTTGTCGATGACCTCGACCGAGCGCACCAGGTCGGCACTGGCATCGACGAACAGGTGGCTGACACCAAATCCGCCGATGATCACCGGGATCGAGCTCTGCTCCTTGCACAGCTTGTGCAAATTGGCACCGCCGCGCGGGATGATCATGTCAACGTATTGATCCAGGCGCAGCAGTTCGCTGACCAGCGCCCGATCCGGGCTCTCGATGTACTGCACCGCCGCAGCCGGCAGCCCACATTTGGCCAATGCCGCCTGGATCACCGCCACCAGCGCCATGTTGGAGTGGAAGGTCTCACGGCCGCCCCGCAGTATGCTGGCATTGCCGGTCTTCAGACACAGGGCCGCAATGTCGATGGTCACATTGGGACGCGCCTCGTAGATGACGCCAATGACGCCAATCGGCACCCGACGGCGGGAGAGACGCAGACCATTTTCCAGCACCCGGCTCTCCAGCTCGCAGCCAACCGGATCGTCCAGTGTCACCACCTTGCGCACATCGGCCACGATACCGGCCAGTCGCGCCGGGTTCAGCAACAGGCGATCCAATAGAGCCTCGCTCATTCCTGAGTCGCGAGCGGCGGTGATATCCAGACTGTTGGCCTGCAGGATGGCGGCTTGCTGGCTCTCCAGCTCGTCGGCCATCGCCAGCAATGCCTGATTCTTCAGCGCCGTACTGGTTACGGCGAGGTCAAAGGCGGCGGCGCGCGCCGCCTGTCCCATGGCAATCAAACTCATCTTGCTTACTCCTTCACTGCCGCTATCACAGCAGTACCAAATCATCGCGGTGGATCGCCACCGGCCCATATCCATAGCCCAGACAGGCTTCGATCTCATCGGAGTGCTTACCGGCGATGCGTGTCAGATCCACCGAATCATAACGGCTGATGCCCCGTGCCAGCTCTCGACCCTCGGGGGTCATGATACGCACCACATCGCCGCGCTCGAACTCGCCCTGCACCCGCTGGATCCCCTTGGGCAACAGACTGGAGCCCTTGTGATGCACCGCTTTTTCCGCGCCAGCATCGATATACAGCTCCCCGTGGGAGTGCGGACCCGCCAGGATCCAGCTCTTGCGGCTCTCCAGCGGATTGGCCTGAGCGACAAACCGGGTACCGATACGTTCGCCCTGCAACAAGCGGCCAATAAACTCCGGATGCTTACCCGCAGCAATCACCACCTCGATCCCGGCACGGGTCGCCACATCGGCAGCTTGTAACTTGGTCGCCATGCCGCCGGTGCCCAGACCGCTGACGCTGTCCCCGGCCAGGGCGCGCAGCGCGTCGTCGATCACCTCGACCCGCTCGATAAGCGTGGCATCCGGGTTGGTACGCGGATCGGCGGTGAACAGCCCTTGCTGATCGGTCAACAGGATCAGCAGATCGGCATCCGCCAGGATAGCCGCGCGCGCCGACAGGTTGTCATTGTCACCGACCTTGATCTCCGCCGTCGCAACCGCATCATTCTCATTGATGACCGGAATGATACGGTGGGCCAACAGGGTCTTGAGGGTATCGCGCGCATTCAGATAGCGTTCGCGATCTTCCAGATCGGCCCGAGTCAGCAGCATCTGGCCGACGTGCAATTCATAGATGGCAAACAGCTGTTGCCAGATCTGGATCAGGTGACTTTGGCCAACGGCCGCCAGCATCTGCTTGTTGGACATGGTGGGAACCAGAGTCGGGTGCCCCAGCAATTCCCGCCCGGCGGCGATGGCGCCAGAAGTGACGACAACAATATGGTGCCCCTCGCGATGCAAGGTGGCCAGTTGGCGCACCAGTTCGACCATATGAGCTCGGTCGATCCGACGGGTTCCCCCGGTCAGGATACTGGTCCCCAACTTCACAACGATGGTTTTCTTTTCCATAAGAAGATGGCTCGGCGCAAAGAAGTTCTTCTTTATACCGATGGCACCCGCGCCCTGCAACGGGATTTGCGTCCAGGGCGCCGAGCTTGCTGACAACTCAGGCCATAGAGGGGGAGTCCAACAGCCCTTGATCCGCCGCATTGAGGCTCAGTTGCCAACCCTTGAGTTTGTTCTGCAGGTTAAGCAAGAAGCGCTGGCGCGAGCCGGCCACCGCATCCAGACCATCGGCATGGGGTTGCTTGGAAAGCCAGACCCCCTCCTTGTTATACAGTCCGAACTCACTCTGGCAGTTAAAGCCGCCCTCACAGGGCTCGAGCACCAACCACCAGCCCCAAAACTCACGCACTTCGGGTTCGGCACTCAAATTCAGGCAAGCAGCCAGACAGTCAAAAAAATAACGGCCCGGTTCGCTCTGCTCCTGACGAAGATAAGGCCCCAGAGCCATGAACTCCCTGACCAGTTGGCGATGTGGTAACGAATGCGACATCAGTGTGACTCCTATGAGACAGTATTCAACCGCCCTACTCTAGCCATTAAATATTGAAATGAAGCTTCAGCCAGTCACAAGTTTCACTCAAGGCCCGATCAAAAACCTCCATCACCGGCAACTTGTCGAGCACGATCGCCTTGCCGTAGTGACTGGACGAGGCCAGGGTGCGGATATCGGACTCCGGACAGATGAAGTCGCGCCTGTGACCAATGCTGAGGATCGGCACCCGGGTTCTCGTCACGCCGACCAACCCTTGACGCTTGAGGGAGAAGATCTGGCACTGGGGTTGTAGCTCTTTCCAGTTTGCCGCATCCATGCCCAGACGATTAGCCAACGAGGCTCGCAGCATCGGCGATGCCTGATTGAACAGCTCGGGATCCATGAAGAATTGGTTGAGACCCGGACCGATGCAGGCCACAGTTTTCAGGTGCGTCGGCTCCAGATAGGCGAGCCGTGCCGCCACGTTGCCGCCCAGACGAACACCAACCATACCGATGCGCTGATTATCGACAAAAGGAACCTGTTCGCGCAGATAGTGCAACGCCGCCTGATGCAGCCGACTGGTGTCCTGCACCAGCGGGAATTGGCTGGAATAGCCAATCCCCGGCATATCCAGCGTCAACATACCGATCCCATTGGGGGCCAGGTACTGCTCATAGAAGCGGTAAAAATCGATCTGCAGGCTGTCGATACTGCCACTGACCATCACCACAGGCACGGCATGGGCATCGGTCGGCAGATGCAGATAGCCGTTGATCTCCTTATCACGGAAGGGAATGGTCAGGATCTTGAGTGGCACCGGCATCAGACGGCCCGCCTCCCGATAGGCCTGGTTGCCCTGCAACTGCGCCTGCTCGGCCAGTTCGTCGCCCTTGAGATGCGGATAGCTGGCGATCGAGTAGTAGCGGGTCGCCCGCAGGTAGGCCTTGCGTGCGCCGGTCAGATCGCCCTCCTGCTCCAGCGATTTGCCCTTCTTGAAATAGTCGCCAGCCACCTGGCTGAACTCATAGATCCAGTTGCCGGGCGCATAGCCTTGCAGGGTATCGAGCTTCTCCTCACGACTGCGCACGCCAGTGCCGGTCGCGATATGGGAGAAGATAT
>JAYRLO010000039.1:0-15110 GCA_041905215.1 Aeromonadaceae bacterium | reverse complement strand
GGCCGCTGGCGTGGATTGGTTGTTGCCGACGGGTCGTTGGCTATCACTGCGATGCAGGTTCACTGTGCCTCCTTGCTGGGTGCTGCGGTAGGTCAACGCCATGGTGTCATTATGACTCTGATAGGCAAGGTGCATCTTGCCCTGTTGGGGATCGCCCTCGATTTTCCAGTCGAGGGTCAGGGGCTTGGTGGTGGTAATGGTGGCAATCGAATCAAATTGCACTTCGGCCTGTCGGTAATCGGCATCGAGTTTGCGCCAGTAGTGGACTTTCATCTGCTTCTGGTCGATGGGGCTAAGGGTCAGGGCATCCCGGATGCCATCACCCCACTGGCCTTGCCAGCGGCTGGTGGTTACATCACTGGCTTGTGCCGTCATGGCGGCCAGTAACAGGGGAAACAGGTAGTAACGGGTCATCATCGAGCTCCTTATGGTTGACCCTCACTAGGGTATCCAGTGGCTCGGCAGGCTGACTTGATAGTTTGCGCCAGTCTGTTCTCTGCCCCTAACAGCCGATAGAGCTTGCCCAATCGGTGTTGATGAAAGAGTGGGTTACCAGAGGTGGTAGCTAGGGCTGGGGCTGGAGCGTACCGGCAGCGTGAGGCGAAAGCGGCGCTCGTGCTCATCGGGAAGATGCAATTCCACCGGCGCATCGGCGAAGTGCCAGCCGCTGTGGAAGATCCACTGGGCATAGCAGTGATACAAGAAGACCGGCAGCAGGGATTCATCGCCGTGTTGGGTAAAGGTGGCGCGAAAACCGCCGGGCAGGCTCAGCGTATCGACGCCGGCGGGGGCTGTGCCTGCTCCGGCTTCCACTGCTACCATGACACAAAAATAGTGGCACTGGCCGGGACGGGGTTTGTAGATAAAGAGCCGAGGATGATGCCGTTGGCCAAACAGCGTCTGCAGATCGGCGGCCAGGCGGCGTGCATGCAGCATCAAGGGAAGGCCATTCATCTGATCCGGGTGCATCAGGGTGCTGAGGCCCCACAGCGTTTGCTCCGGAACCTGTCTAAGTAGTGGTGGCTGCCGATGCTGAGCGCCCAGCTCACCAAGCATGGCTTCATCGAGCAAGGGTCTGTGGTAGTTGTGGCTGAGACAGCCCTGCTTGCGAAACTCGCTGGGGCTCATGAAGTAATGGCGGGTAAAGGCACGGGTGAACGCCTCATGGCTGCCGAACTGACAGTCGAGGGCCAGGCCGAGAATATCCTGATGTCCCTGCACCAGTTGCTGGGCGGCATAGGTCAGGCGGCGTCCGCGCACATAACTGGCCAGACTCTCGCCTACCGAGCTGGCAAAGTGCCGTTGCAAGGAGCGCAGCGACATGGCCGCCGACGAGGCGATATCCTCCACGGTCAGCGGCTCAAACAGATTGTTCTCCAGATACTCTCCGGCATAGAGCAAGCGCTCCTGGTCCACCGAGATCTCTCCATCCCTCGTGATCTGGCATCGAGCATACCAAATCAATCCGAGATTGGAGCTCACTTAGATGATGAACGAAGCCAAAAGTGTGATGTTCGGGTATCGGACCTTGGTGGCTTGCTCTCGCACCCTCCGGCCTGATTTAGGCTGCGCAAGTGTGTTGTTGTCGGCTGAGTGGTCGCAGATGGGGGCTTAATCGGTGGTCGCCGCATGTCCAGGCGGTGAATGGTCCGTGGGACTTGCCTTGGTATAGTGGTACTTGCGCAAAATCTGGTCGAGAGTGCCATCGGCCTGGATCTGTTCGAAGGCGTGGCGGAGTTTCCCCACCATCTCGGGTCGGGTTTTGAGTCCGAAGGCCATGTAGACGTGGGTGAAGGATTTCTCCAGATAGAGGGCGCGCTCGAGATCCTCATAACGACCAAGCTCGGGTGTGTGCTGCAGACGCCACATCAGATCCAGCGCAGAGCCCACCAGCAGATCGGTCTTGCCGCTGAAGAGTTTGCGCAGATTCTGTTCCTGATCCTTGGCCAGCTGCAGGTGGACGTTATCAACAAATCCTTCGCGCTTTAACATCTCGTGGACGGCATAGCCGCGGATCACGCCAATCTGGTACTGCTTGGCCTCATTCAGGGTGGTGAGCTGAATATCGGTGCGTCTTTTGAGCTTGTAGAGTGATTCGCTGAAGGGGAACAGGGGGCCAATCCACTGGAATCTCTTTTCCCGCTCCGGGATGCGAGCAATGCTGAAGATCAGAACATTTTCCTGCTGCTCCGCCATGCTGATGGCGCGTGCCCAGGGGTAGACGCGCGGCGAGGCGCTGAGGCCGGCTCTGTCTAGTGTTGCCATCACAATCTCTGTGGCGATGCCGCTGATCTTGTCGCCATCGGAATAGTTCAGCGGCGGCAGATCTTCGGTAACCAGGGTCAGTGGCGGCGATGGGGACTCGGCCCCGCAAAGTGGAGCCAGTAGCAACAGAGCCAGCAACCAGCGAGCAATCATACTGCCCCCCATCGGCAGAGTGTGCACCCTGAGTTTAGCCCACTATGTGCGAGTGGCCCGATCGAGTGGCCCCGCAGTGCGGGGCCAACTGTTACTCGCCCTTGATGACACACTATGGGGCTTCTCCGCGGATGTTTGTTCGCTGGCTCTGCAGGTGAATGTGGCGAAAGTTCTTGAGCCAGAACCAGCTCATCGCCAGCAGAGTCCACAAGCTCAGGTAACAGCAGAAACCATAGAGGATCTGCAGCCACAGCGACTGATGAATGCAATCGAAGTGGCATTGCTGCTCGACAGGCAGGGCCACCCAGAGGGTGAGCCACACGAAAAATGCGGCGCATCCAATCAGCAGCAGTGGTAGCAGGTGGCGTTTCCAGCCAGCCTGCCGCCATTTGCGCACCATCTGGGTCTCGTAGGCCTGGTGCCGGCACAGCAGGATCACGTAGTAGGGTGAGGCGCACCAGCAGAGGGTAAACCACAAGCCTGTGGTCTCTGGGGTGTACGAACGTGCCTGCCAATCCGCCAGCGCGGGGAGCCAACCCGCTAATCCGTGTTGCAGGGACAGCCACCAGGCGGGCAGTGTGAGTAGCCCCTCAGCTTGAGCGAAAACGGCAAGTCCGATCAGCAGCAGCGGAACCCAGAAGGATCTCTTTCTGAGCAGGGGATCGGCGGTGGCGCCCTCCCAGACGAGGGGATCGGATGGTAAATACATGGCAACTTCCTTGCTGCTGGGTTGAATTTTCACTGCCTGAAGGGGGCTCGTTTCGTTACTGGGGTGAGCCGGTCGAGCTCCCTGCTCGTCGGGCGAACCGTAGGCATGGTGTCATGTCGCTCGAGATGACGGAAAAGGTTGTGGCCACTTCTCGGATGACAATCACAAACTCAGCGCCCTTGTCGCGACAGGAACCATCCTTGATCTGGCTCCCCTGAGTCAGGACGAATACAGACAGGCCGTGAATACATCCGTGTCGGCTCGATGGCGGCACTCCTGCCGCCATCGGTCTGCTTTTCGTCCAAGACTCTGGGTCGTTGAGGTTAGTGATCGGCTATTTAGTTAGGATTCAAATCCCAGCCCTAGCTTGTCCATCAGGCGCAGGAACCAGTTGCGCTTGCCCTGGTTGTGATCGGCCCGATCCAGACACCATTGCATCAGCCGTACCACCGGATAGGCGATGGGCTCCGGCGGGAACGGCAGTGTCCACTGGCGCACCATGCGCAGTCGGGTGCGCTCGGTATCCAACCCATAGACCTTGTCCAGCAACACATTGGCGGCAAAGCGGCTGGCCCCGACGCCAAGGCCGGTGAAACCGGCGGCATAGGCCACCCGGCCGCCGTGGGCCTGGCCGAAAAAGGCGCAGAAACGGGTCGAGGTGTCGATGGCGCCACCCCACTGATGGGTGAACGTCAGTCCGGCCAGCTGGGGGAAGGTGGTGAAGAAGTGGCTGGCCAACCGCTCGAAGGAGGCTTGGCGCGCATCATATTCATCCTTCACCTGGCCGCCCCGGTAGTAGAGGGCATCGTAGCCGCCAAACAGGATGCGGTTGTCCCGGGTGATGCGGTAGTAGTGGAACTGGTTGGCCGGATCGGCCAGCCCCTGGCGGTTGTGCCAGCCGATGGCTGCCAGTTGCTCGGCATTCAACGGCTCTGTCATCAGCGCATAGTCATACACCGGCAGCGTGTGTAGACGGTAGCGCTTGAGCAGGGAGGGAAACACATTGGTGGCCAGGATCACCCGCGCCGCATCGACACTGCCACCTGGCGTCACCAGACGAGTGGTCTCTGCCGAGAGCTTGCGCAGGGTCTCTACCGACGACTCTTCGTGGATGTGCACCCCCAGCTCGCTGGCAACGCGGGCCAGACCAATCACCAGCTTGGCTGGGTTCAGCATGGCGGTGCCATGGCGATCCCAATTGCCCGACAAGAAGGTAGGCGAGTTCACCTCGGCACGCATCTGCTCTTGGCTGAGATAGCCTTCACCGTGCAGATCGGCATCCTGATGGGGTTCGACCGCCACCACAATTTCACCGGTGCGCTCAAAGTCACACTCGATGCCATAGCGCTGGAGGCTTTGCTCCATCTCGTCGAGATTGGTCAGCCCCATGGCTTCTAGCGTGTCGAACTCTTCAGGCCAACGACGGCGGCCATTTTTTTCGCCATGGGTTAGGCTGGCCTCACAAAAACCACCGTTACGTCCGGAGGCTGCCCAGCCCAGCTGCCGGGCCTCCAGCAGCATGACATCCAGCTCGGGGTTGCGCTCCTTGGCCAGCAGTGCTGTCCACAGGCCGACGAGGCCGCCACCGACAATCACCAGCTCGGCATGGGTGCTGCCGCGCAGCGGCGGATAGCTGGGGCGCTCGCTCAAGGCATCCAACCAGAAGGGGGCAAACTTGGTCTGGGCCAGGGAGGCCTGGATCACCTCGGGACTGGGCGGCTGCCGTTCAAAAACTGTTTGTAACATCCTGTTTTCCTCGTGGTTTGAACCGCTATCTGCCGGTCATGACCTTGGTCCATTCCCGGGTGATGATGCGATTAATCTTCTGCGGCAGCATCTGTTGGGTGAACATCTTAGGCTTCATCTCATCCGGAAAGTAGATATTCGGGTTGTTGCGGATGGACGCATCGACCAGGGGGAGGGCCGCCTGGTTGGCATTGGCATAGGCGACATAGTTGGTGATTTTGGCGATGACTTCGGGGCGCATCAGGTAGTTGATGAAGGTATGGGCCGCTTCCGGATTGTGGGCATCCTTGGGGATCACCAGCATGTCGTAGAAGACATCGCTCCCCTCCTGGGGGATCACGTAGTTGAGCTTGACGCCATTCTTCGCCTCTTCGGCGCGCAGACCGGCCTGCATCACATCCCCGGACCAGCCGATAGCCACACAGATATCGCCGTTGGCCAGATCATTGATGTACTGGGAGGAGCTGAAGTAGGTGATATAGGGCTGCAGGCTACTAAGCAGCTTGCTGGCGGCGGCATAATCGGCCGGGGTCGTCGAGTTGGGCTCTCGCCCCATGTAGCGCAGGGTGACGGTGAAGATGTCGGTGGGTGAGTTGAGAAACGCGACACCGCATTTATGTAACTTGGCCAGATTGGTCGGGTTCAGTACCGCATCCCAGCTATCCATCTTGAAGTCCGGCCCCATGATGGCGGCGACCTTGTCGATGTTGTAGCCGATCCCGGTGGTGCCGCCCAGATAGGGAACGGCATGCGCATTCTCCGGATCCTTGTCCTGTAGTAGTTTCAGGGTGGTTGGATCCAGATTAACCAGGTTGGGCAGCTTGCTCTTGTCCAGTGGCATGAAGGCGCCCGCTTTTAGCTGGCGACCGAGAAAATCCGAGCTGGGCACCACCAGATCGAAGCCGGTATTGCCGGAGAGCAGACGCGCCTCGAGGATCTCGTTGTTGTCGAAGACGTCATAGACCACCTTGATGCCGGTCTCTTTTTCAAAGTTGGCTATGGTGTCCTCGGCGATGTAGTCGCTCCAGTTATAGACGTGCAGGATGTTCTCCTTGGCCAGGCTCTGGTTCGTCCACAGGCTGGCCAGCACGACAATCGTCGCTAGATGTCGCATCTTCATGGTCTCTCTCCTTGAGTGTCACATGGGGTATCTTGAACTGAGCTGATGTGCAGTCAGAGCATTCATGCTGCTGCAACCTGTGTGCCACGTGATGAGACACGTGATGAGACACGTGATGAGAGATGCTCGGTTGCCCACGGCTATCAAGCTGGTTCGAGGGGATCCTTGTGCGACCGGACGCACCTGGTGCGTCGGTGGGGCGGATGTGATGAACCCGAGTTGGGATGAAGCACCGAAACAGTTCTCTGGCATGCACCACACTGGGGAGTTCGCGAGTAAACAATGTGGCGAGCATTGATAGGCAACCTGGGGTTATCATCGGGCTATAGTGGAACCAGTTCGATCTGGTTTGACGCTTCCGATCACATGAAGGAGAACAGGATGAAGAACAGACTGCTGTGGGTGAGTGCCTTGTTGCTGGTGAGCGGTTCAGCTCAGGCTCAGGGGCCTGCGTTTAAATGCGATAAGGTGGCGGCTGGCAGCATAGAGGCATTGATTTGTCAGGAGCCCGGGCTTGCGGCGCTGGATCAACAACTCGCCTCTGTCTATGCGGAGGCGAGCAAGCAGGCAGTCAATGAGCATCCGGCAACCTTGAAAGCCGAACAGCGCGGCTGGGTCAAGGGGCGGGATGACTGCTGGAAGAGTCAGGATCAGAAACTCTGCGTGAGTGAGAGCTACAAGCAACGCATTGTCGAGTTGCAGGCTCGCTATCGTCTGGTCGATAGCGTGGGGCCTGTGACCTGGCTGTGTGACGGCGACCCGCATAATCAGGTGGTGGTGACCTTTTTCAAGACCGAGCCCGCCTCCCTGATCGCCGAACGTGGCGACAGCACCTCCCTGATGACGCAGCAGCTCAGCGCCAGCGGCAGTCGTTATCTGGGGCGCAATGAGAGCTTCTGGGAGCATCAGGGCGAGGCCACCATCGTCTGGGGTTATGGTGCCAAAGAGATGAAGTGCAAGCCCTCGCAGCAATGAGCCATTGGCCATGGCATAAAACTTGATGACTCATCCGCTGTCATGACAACAGCGGATGAGGATCGGCAATGATTAGCGAAGAGACAGTGGCGGCCATTGCCGCAGCAGTGGCGACGAGCGGTTTTGACCGGGATGCCCGGGTAGCGGTGCAGCAGCAGTTTGTCGGCACCCCTCTGACTTACTGCTTGTTGGACGAGATGGGCCCCAAGGAGCCATTTCGTGAGTTCGCGGGCTTCAGCCTATTTTTGGTTGGCAGCAGGGGTCACTGCCTATCGCTGACCTCGACCCTGGATGATGCCACGGGTGTGGTGATCGCGCAGGAGTAGTTCTCTGCCCCTGAGCTTTGGCCGTTAAGCGCTCTATCTGGCTGGACTCTGCTCTGGCAGCATCCGCCATTGCCCCTCGTGGTAACGGCAGCTCAGGGCGGTGGCATTGGCTATCGGCATCGTCTGTTCCAGCTGTTGGAAGGTCTGCATCGCCTGGCGATCGACCAGTTCGGGTGTAAACAGCTCACGCTGGAACAGCTCCGGGCAGTAGAGCAGCCCCCAGCGCAGGGCTTGCATAAACTGACCATGCCCAAACAGCAGGACATGAGTATCGGCGGGCAGAGCCTTGATGCGTTGCAGGCAGTGGTGAACCCGGGCCAGCAATTGGCGGAAGGATTCGGCGCCGGGGCCATCAATCGCCTCTGGATTGGCCTCTTGCCAGTAGGCCATGACTCTGGGGCGTCGTTCGGCGGCCGTGGAATTGGCACAGCGCTCCGGTGAGAGATAGGTAAACTCCTGCACCGGCCAGATTTGACAGGGGACTTGCGGATAGCGCTGGCGAGTCGGTTCGGCACTTTGTTGGGCGCGCAGAAAGGGTGAACAGATGATGAGTGCCGGTTCCTTCGTGATCTGCAAAGCCAGTGCGGCAGCCTGGGCGTGACCGAGCTCCGTGAGCGGAATGGCGGCCGGATCTGCCGTCGCACCGCCCGCGTTGGCGGCACTTTGGCCATGCCGGAAAAGTATCAATGTTGTCATCTAGTGTTCCGCTCCTCGGTGAGTGGCTACGCGCAATGGCGTCGTATCATCCCAATCTTGCTTTTCCCAAAAGCTAGCATCCCTGCCGCCAACGGTCTGCTTTGCGTCCAGATGTCATCCCTTTGACGAGCGGTTCCGACTCATCACAGCGACTTAGGTAGCGCTACGCTGACTCTCTGCTCCGGGCTTTGAGGCGCCCCGCCGTCGCGGGACGCCTGGTGGATCAACGGGCATCGGCGTGGTGACGGGCCCGCGAAATTTTGTGTACCAGCCCCATCAACCACAACCGCAGATCATCGATGAAGATGAATACCACGGGCACCACCAGCAGACTCAGGAAAGTGGATGTGATGAGACCGCCGATGATGACGATGGCCATGGGGGCGCGGAAACTCGGATCGGTGCCGAGGCCCAAGGCGATCGGCAGCATGCCAGCGCCCATGGCCACCGTGGTCATGATGATGGGGCGGGCGCGCTTGCTGCAGGCATCCAGCAAGGCATCCAACCGATTCAACCCGCGATGCTGACGGGCCATGATGGCGTATTCCACCAGCAAAATGGCGTTCTTGGTGGCCACCCCCATCAACATGATGAGGCCGATCATCGCCGGCATCGACAGGGCGGTATGGGAGATAAATAGCGCCAGAATGGCGCCGGGTATCGACAGGATCAGCGCCGCCAGAATCGTCACCGGTTGCACGAAATCCTTGAACAGCAGCACCAGCACCAGATAGATGCAGAGGATGCCGGTGGACATGGCGAGGCTGAAGCCCTCGAACAGCTCGGCCATCGCCTCGGCATCGCCCAACGCAGCCTTGCTGATGCCAGCTGGCAGCTGTTGCAGGCTGGGTAGCGAGCTGACCGCAGCCTCCATCTCGCCCAAGGCGATACCGTTGAGTTCGGCATCCAGGGTGATGTTGCGCGAGCGGTCGAAACGGTCGATCTGTGCCGGGCCGCTCTCCAGACGAATATCCGCAATGTTGGCCAGCATCACGGGGCCATGGTTGCCCGGTACCAGCATGCGCTCGAAGCGGCTCAACTCCTCTCGGCTGGCATCCTTGAATTTGACCAGCACCGGCACCTGGCGCTGGGAGAGATTTAGCTTGGGAATATTCTGGTCATAGTCCCCCGTGGTGGCGATACGCAACGTATCGGCGATAGCCTCGGCGGTGACCCCGAGATCGGCGGCGCGGGAAAAGTCCGGGCGGATCACCAGCTCAGGGCGCACCAGACTGGCGCTGGAGGTGATGTTGCCGACACCGGGAATGGCGCGCATCTCCCGCTCAACCTGGCGGGCAAAGCGGGCCAGGGTTTCACCTTCGTCACCGGAGAGCACCAGCTGATACTTCTCGCCGGATCCTCCGAGGCCGACCTTGACGCGGACGCCCGGGATCGCAGCCATGCGATTGCGCAGGTCGGTCTCGATGGCCTGTTTGCTCAGGCCATGGCGCTCCTCGCGCGGTGTCAGGTTGATGGTCAGCGTCGCCTCACGCACGTCACTCACGCCACCGGAGGCAAAGGGATCGCTGCCGGAGGCGCCACCACCAATGGTGGTATAGAGCGTCTTCACATGCGGATTCTCCCTGGCCAGTTGCTCGGCGAGTTGAACACTCTGATGGGTCTGATGGAGTGTACTGCCTGGTGGCAAGGCGAGGCTGATCTGGGTTTGCGATAGATCGTCCGGCGGAATGAAGCCGGTGGGCAGCAGAGGAGCCAGGCCGAATAACACGCCGAAGAAGAAGATCGCGGTGAGTAGAGCCGTGCGCCCCTTGTGGTGCATACACCATTCCGTCATCACCATGTAATGGTGGTGCCAGCGAGCCTCCTCTTCCCCTGTTGCATGGGGCTTGAGCAGGTAAGCCGCCATCATAGGGGTCAGCAGCCGCGCGACCACCAGCGAGAAAAAGACCGAAATGGCGGCGGTCCAGCCAAACTCGACAAAGAACTTGCCGACGATGCCGGTCATGAAGGCGGTGGGCAGGAAGACGGCGATCAGCGTGAAGGTGGTGGCGATCACCGCCAGTCCAATTTCATCGGCGGCCTCCATGGCTGCCTGATAGGGGCTCTTGCCCATCCGTAGATGGCGCATGATGTTCTCGATCTCGACGATGGCATCGTCAACCAGGATGCCGACCACCAGCGACAACGAGAGCAGGGTGACGCCGTTGATGCTGAAGCCGAGCAGGTGGATGACGCCGAAGGTCGGGATGATCGACAGCGGCAGAGCCGCCGCCGAGACCAGGGTGGCACGCCAGTCGCGCAGGAACAGCCAGACCACCAGAATCGCCAGCAAGGCTCCTTCGTAGAGCAGTTGCATCGAGCTGTCGTAGTTGTCGACCACAGGGGTGACGAAGTTGAACGCCTCATTGATACGGATATCCGGGTGGCTTTGGCGCACCTTGTCCAGCGCCTGACGCACCGAGTTCATGATAGTGACCTCGCTGCCGCCCTTGCTGCGCACGATCTCGACAGCCACCACCGGCTTGCCATCCAGCAGCGCCAGGGAGCGGGGTTCGGCGACGGTGTCGCGCACCGTGGCGATGCGATCGAGGCGTACGGCGCGGCCATCGGCCAGCGGCAACTCCAGCGCGGCCAACTGTTCGGCGGTCTGTACCGTCGCTATGGTGCGCACCGACTGTTCACTGCCGCCGACATCGGCGCGGCCACCGGAGGCCTCCTGCTGGATCTGGCGTACGCGACGGGAGAGATCGGCGGCGGTGACGCCCAGGGCCTGCATGCGGTCTGGATCCAGCTCGACCCGGATCTGCCGCGATACGCCGCCTACCCGGTTGACCGCGCCGACACCCGGAAGGCTCAGCAGTGAGCGGGTCAGCTGATTGTCGACAAACCAGGAGAGCGCCTCGTCGTCCATGCGATCGGAGGCCACCGTATAGGTCAGGATCGGGGTGCCAGCCAGATCGGATTTACTGATCACCGGATCGCGCATGTCCCCCGGCAGATCGGAGCGGATGCGACTGACGGCATCGCGCACATCATCGAGGGCCTCTTGCGTCGGCTTTTCGAGGCGGAATTCGATGGTGATGGTGGCCGAGCCATCCGTGGTCTGGGTGTAGATGTGTTTGACCCCCTGCACCGAGGCCACCGAGTTCTCGATCTTGCGAGCGATCTCGGTCTCCATCTGCGATGGGGCGGCACCGGGGAGGGCGGCGCTGACCACCACCATCGGCAGATCGATATCCGGCATGTTCTGGATACCCATCTGATGAAAGCCCATCAGACCGATGAGGGTCAGCAGCAGGAAACCGAGGACGCTGGGGATCGGATTGCGGATAGACCAGGCAGAGACATTCAAGCGTGCCATGCTCACTCTCCTGTACCCGGCGTCAGTGTGCTGACGCGCACCTTGTCGCCATCCGTGAGAAAACCGACGCCACTGTTGACGACACTGGTCGATGGGGTCAGACCATCGGTGATGGCAATTTCATCGCCCTGCCGTAGACCCGGCTCCACCTTGGTTTGGCTTAACGTGTTGTCGGCTCCGATCTCAAACAGGTAATGGAAGCCATCGCGCAGCAACAGGGCGCTCTGGGGGACCGTCAGCACCTCCTGTTGTCCAAGCTCGATCTCGCCGTGGGCAAACATGCCGGCGCGGGCGGCTTGTCCGGCGGTCAGATCTACATAGACGATTCCGGTGCGGCTATTGGCATCCAGAGTGGGAGCCACCTGACGCACAGTGCCGGTCAATTGCTGCTCGGCTGTGGTGGTGATGTGAACAGGCATGCCGACTTTAATCTGGGCCAATTCGGCGGCGGGCAGTTCGGCGCGCCACTCCAGGCGATCGCCGCGATTGAGACGAAACAGCTCATCACCGGTCTGCACCACGGCGCCGAGGGTGGCCAACCGACTGGTGATGGTGCCGTCGTCTGGTGCCGTGATGCGGGTTTGCGCCAGTCGCAGGCGTCCATTCTGCACCGCGGCCTGCAAACCGGCGACCCGAGCTTTGGCAGCCCGTTCCGCGACGAGATAAGTGGTCGACTGCTGTTCACTGAGTGTGCCCTTGCCCTGTACGCGGCGCGCGCGGTCCGCATTGGCCGTTGCCTCCTGCAGCATGGCTGCGGCCTCATCGAGGCTGGCCTGCGTTTGGGCCAGTTCGGCTCGTACCGTTTCATCCTGCAGATGCGCCAAGGGTTGCCCCTTGTGCACCCTATCACCTATGTCTACGTACAATTCGGTCAGTCGTAATCCACCAATTTCGGCTCCGACCACGGCCTCTTGCCAGGCAGAGATACTGCCGTTGGCGCTGAGCGTCATCGGCCAGTTTTGCTGGCGAGGCTTGATGACGCTGACGGTCAGCGCCGCCGACGCCGCCGTCGGCGCAGCTTTCAACGAGGGGGCCGAGGGCTTTAGCCAGACATAGCTACCGGCCAGCAATAGCAGCAGGATCCCGGCCAGCGACAGGCGAGGGTGACGGCGCAGCAAGACAGCAAGTTTCATGGATGTTCTCTCGTTATTATCGGTGGTTATTTATCGGGGCACTCGACCCTCGCTTCTGTGTAACAAGCAAGGATATGGCTAGGCTCGAGCCGCGACCGCACTTGTTTTTAGAGGTGTTCCGCTTCGGCTAGCAGGGCGAACACTGTATGGCATTTCGCACACCGAGCGTCGTGAGTGCTCAACGGCTGTGAGGTGCGAACAATGAGGACGGTGGGCAGCAGCTTGCCACCGTGATGGTGGGCGGTCGAGCCGCCGGTAATGATGACCAACTTCATAGACTACATCCTTGTAGTGGGGCGGCCTCGTCGGCGCCAGGAGTTGTTGCGTTTTCTGCGCTGATGGCCTGAGAGGTTTACACGATACGCTCTCGGTCAGGCGACGGCAATTATCAGCTGGCGCGATGCTGGCGTCGAAGCCTGGTGTCACGGCCTAGTGTCACGGCCTAGGGCGTCAACTCTCGTCATCATGGCTGAGATCGGGCTGGCGTGTCGCCCGCCGATAATAGCCCGGAGCACAACTGAGTTCACGCTTGAACAGGCGACGGAAGCTGCAGACGTCGCTGTAGCCAACCTCGGCGGCTATCTGCTTGATATCCAGCCTGCTGTGTTCCAATAGGCGCCGGGCTGCTTGCATGCGTAGCCGCTGCAGATAGTGCAGTGGACTGCTCCCAAGTGCCTGACGGAAGCGACGCATCAGGGTTCGCTCGCTGGTGGCCAGTTCGCAGGCCAGCGCTTCGAGCAATTCCGGTGCAGTTAGCGGTACGGATCAGGGCTGCCCTCTTTGGTTCGGAGGCGAGGCGCTGGAGGTGCTGAGGCTGATCGATGTAGCGGATTGCTGGCAGGCAGATGGCGTCGGCGTGCCGCCAGCTGGCGAAATCTCCGTCGGCAGCGATTGGGACTGTCACTGTCCGACCAACCGACAGTGCGGTTCTAAGCTGCACACTCAAAAAGCACAAAGGGTCAGCTTCCTGAAGAAGCTAACCCTTTGTTTTATATGGTGCCGGTAATAGGAGTCGAACCTACGACCTTCGCATTACGAATGCGCTGCTCTACCAACTGAGCTATACCGGCCAACTGGGGCTTATTTTGCCCTCTTTATCAGGCAGATCAATCCTTTTGGGTTGCTTTGTCTCACGAAATGGTCGGTCGGTGGTTTGTTTGTTTTCTTTTTGACCAATGGCACATTCGGGCAGGTTGATTGCATCTGGCCAACATGATTGAGAGTGGCATCGCCCAATTGGACTGCTTGCGTCGGCTCCGCTCATCAATTCAGATCTGATGGAGCTCTCCTGCCTGATAAACATCGGGCTGTGATGGGCGGCGCATGCTACACATTTTCGCTGTTATCTTCTCGTCGTTCAGAGCTGCGTTCGACTAGGGTTGTCATGACAGACTCCGGAGGTTGAGATGGCAAAATGGCGCTGTGAAGTGTGTGATTATATTTACAACGAGGCCGAAGGGCTTCCTGAAGAGGGGATCGCGCCGGGTACATCCTGGTCCGATGTTCCTGAAGAGTGGCTCTGTCCGGATTGTGGTGTTGGCAAAGCCTGTTTTGTATTGGAATCCGATGAATAAAGCGGATCGAAGCAGAAACAACAAAGCCCCCGAATTTCGGGGGCTTTTCTTATGGACTTTTTCTGTGTTCAGAACTTAGTGCTGAGTGACTACCACATCATCGCTGGTGTGGGTTGGCTCTTCGGCATGGCCTTCGGCACCGTGCATCCAGTAGATCAACTTGTTAGCAAAGGCCAGCAGAATGATGGCGCAGATAACGGCTGTGATGGCGATGCCACCAAAGATGGCCATGGGGCCTGCTTCACCAACGAACGAGCCGATCATGCCAGCTGCATAGTTAGCCAGAGCCACGAAACCGAACCAGGCTCCCATCATCAGGGAAGCCAGACGCAGTGGCGCCAGCTTGGTAACCATAGACAGACCAATTGGCGACAGGCACAGCTCACCCAGGGTGTGGAACAAGAAGGCACCGACCAGCCAGAACATGGAGGTCTTGACGCTGGTGTCGCCACCTTGCTCCAGAACGGCACCAATCATGAACAGGAAGCCCAGAGCCAGGAAGCCCAGACCCATGGCAAACTTCACCGGAGAGTTTGGTTCACGCTTGCCCAGCTTGACCCAGATGGCGGCGACGAGCGGTGCCAGGGTGATGATGAAGAAGGGGTTGAGCGATTGGAACCAGGCAGTTGGAACCTCGAAACTGCCGATCATCCGATCGGTATAGTTTTCGGTGTAAAGGTTCATCAGGCCACCGGCTTGTTCGAAACCGGCCCAGAAGATGATGGTGAACAGACCCATAACCAGGATGACTTTGATGCGATCCACTTCCTGCTTGGTCAGAGGCGTCTTCTGACTGGCGCTACGCAGGGCGGCTGAACGCTGGGCTGCAGGTACGCGGCCGATGTCACCGAGGTAACGCTGCGCGAGGAAGGCCTGGATCAGCAAGGAGATCAGCATACCGATACCGGCAGCGATGAAGCCGGCTTGCCAGCCCCACTCGGTGGCGACGGCACCAGCAACGAAGCCTGCCAGCAGCGCACCCAGATTGATCCCCATGTAGAAGATGGTAAAGGCACCATCACGGCGATGATCGCCCTGTTCATACAGGTCACCAACCATGGTGGAGATGTTCGGCTTGAACATGCCGTTAC
>JAYRLO010000038.1:0-15316 GCA_041905215.1 Aeromonadaceae bacterium | reverse complement strand
TTGTTGAATTTTATAAAAACGATTAATGACCGGGGCTATGTATTCCCCGGTCATCGTAGAAATATTCAGTTATCTTAATCGGTAACCTGGTATTTTTTGATTCCGTTCATTTATACCTTGCGCTTATCCTTATAAATGTCGTTCACCCGGTATGAAGGTGGAACCATCTGATCTGATGCCATTGATGCATGGCGATGCAAAACGTAGTAACCAGATCATGGTGTTCCTGGCTGTGTAAATACGCGCATCCTGATTAGATTTTTTAGCGCTGACGCGCAGTCAACGGCTGCCAGTTTCTTATACTGAAACCAGAGTTTTGTCCGGTTGTGGTGGCCTATGGTGTTTAGTCGATGGATGGGAGTTGGCTTGCTGCTTCTGGCAGTAGAGCCTATCGCTGTGGCCAGTGAGCTGTTTACCTACCGCTCGGCTGAAAGTGCGCAGGATACCCGTAACCGCTACGATTTGGCCGTATTGCAGCTCGCCCTCGAGAAGACCCGTGGTACCTATGGGGAGTATCAACTCGAAGCCAGCCCGCCGATGAATACCGTACGAGCCATGCAGGAGTTGGAGAAGGGCACCTACCCGAATTTCATCATCAAAATGAGCTACAGCCCCGGGTACGAAAAGAGCGGGGTTGAGCGAGGCGCGTATGAGATTGATCTGGGGATCATCGGTTATCGCGTCTGTTTTACTCGCGAATCACTGTTACCGGAGTTGGCTGCTATCCACACGCTGGACGGTTGGAAACGCTATTTACATGGCCAAGGCAGTGGCTGGATGGATGTTGGTATCCTCAAATACAACGGTTTTAAGGTGATCGATGTTGCGACCTACAAGAGCCTGTTTCCCATGGTGGCGAAGGGGCGTTTCGATCTATTTTGTCGCGGCATCAATGAGATTATCGATGAGTGGCCTGAGGCGAGCCAACAGCCCCAGTTGGTGTTAGAGCCTAATATGATGCTCTATTACGATTTGCCGCGTTTCTTCTATGCCAATTCGCGGGATGCCAAAGGGCTGGAGCGGGTCGATAAGGGGTTACAACTCGCGGCCGATGATGGCTCTTTGTTGGCCTTGTGGAAGAAGTATTACCTGCCGAGCGTTGACTATGTGCAACCGCAAAAACGGCAGCTATTTCGCCTAAAGAACCCCGATGTTAGCCAAATAAAATGGTCACCACACCAGTGGGTCTATGATCCAATCTCCGGGGCGTTTCACTATCGAAATCCTTGAGCCGAGAGATCTCTTGAACGAAAACGCAAGGTGCCGTTTTCGTTAGTCCCGATCCCTGTTCCCATGGTTCCCAGTCAAGGCTTTTGCTGCGAGAGTGGCTGTGGATCTCGGTCAGCAAATTTAGGTGAATTTGTTCAACTTCTGTTCAGTCATGCTTTGACTGACACGTGCTATGTTGTGCTCGTCGACTCTGAAATATCGAGGTAAAGCATGCAATATTCTCGAATCGTGCTGCTGGCTGTGGCCACGCAACTCGTTTGTGGCTGCGCCAGTACAGGCAGCAGTACCAGCTCCAGCCAATCGCTATCATCCCCCTTAGCGGCCTTTCAGCCGAGTAAGGTGAATCCCAACCAGATGGTTTATCAGGAGCCGGGTGTCGATTTGAAGCAGTATCATTCGGTGATGATCGATCCCCTGCTCTTTGTGAAGCACGAGGCGGACGGAAAAATAGTTTTCCTCTCGGCGGGGGCACAAAACGATATCGGTAACTACTTCCAGCAGCAATTGCGGCGCGACTTGGCCCAGCAGGGCGTCCAGATCAGCGAGCAGCCGGGCGCTGGTGTCGCACGAATCCAGGCGGCGGTGACCGGGCTTGATCTGCAAAAACCGGATATGAAGATACGCGACCTGCTTCCCACCAAGTTGGCGATTGATTTGACCAAGAAGGCGGTTGGTAAAGAATCGTACTTCGTGGATGTTTCCAGCATGACCCAGCTTGTGGATTCGAAGAGTAACAAATTACTGGTTCGTGCGATGAACATACGCAAAGAGACCAATAAGGTGACCAAGGATCAGGCGCTGACCCTGGCCGATCTGCAAGATGCCATCGATGACTGGTGTCTGGTGACATCCAAACAGCTGGCTACGCATTTGGGCTCATCCAGTCACGGCTGATCGTGGGCATTCGTCCCAATCCGATAAAAGCCCATTCAGTTTGCTCGTGATATAAAAAAAACCGATTTACAGGACGTAAATCGGTTGAGCAAAACATGAAGGTACAGCGGTTACAACAGGGTGAAATCCGAATTTAAAACCTAAAACCAGTTGATCGCGGTTTGACTCAACAGCTGCAGAGCAATCTCTACCGATCCGCCGATCGTCAGGCCAACAATCCAGGTGCCAGCTAGTGTCCAGTGGTTTTCCAGGGTATTGGTATCCATATGTACTCTCTCCTTGACCCGTTTTCGTCAACAACATTGCCATTCATCTATGACTGCATCATGACAAACGGAGTCTTAGATGCAAAAACAGATTTGTTCGAAGCTTTCTTACTATTTGCTATACAAACAAGATGCCAACTTTTTAATGTGGTGTCCGTTGCCTCTCGATCGTATAAAAGAGCCTGGAACGGCATCTTTGTTTGCCATAAAGCAGGACACCTGCTCACTCTTGGTGAACCATGCTTGTTCAATGAGCCCGTGTGCTCGTGGTTGATGGGCTAAGTTTGGCGATGGAGGCTGTATGGATGTCTCATGTGAAAATGGGATCCCGGTGGGGATTAGCTCCTGTCTGTTGGGGCAGACGGTTCGGTTCGATGGGGGGCATAAACGAGCCGAGTTTTGTGAACGTGAGTTGAGCCGCTACTTTGCTTTTGTGCCCGTTTGCCCCGAGATGGCCATCGGATTGGGGGTACCTCGCCCTGCCATCCGCTTGGTGCAACGAGCCGATGGGGTCCATGTCGAGTCGAGCGATGGTTCGCGAGATGTGACGACACCATTGCTGTCATTCGCCGAGCAGAAGAGCCGCGAGCTATCCCATCTATGTGGGTATATTTTTTGTGCCAAATCTCCGAGTTGTGGCATGGAGCGGGTGCGGCTCTATGGGGAGGCTGGTGGGGCCAAGGTCGGGGTGGGGATGTATGCTCGCGTCTTGATGCAGCGTTTGCCGCTGCTTCCTGTTGAAGAGGATGGGCGACTCAATGATCCCCATCTGCGGGAGAACTTTGTCCAGCGCGTCTATGCCTATCATGATTGGCAACAACTTCTGGCCGGTGGGTTGGATCGGGGCAAGCTGATTGCCTTTCACTCGCGCTATAAATACTTGCTGCTGGCTCATCATCCCGCTGCCTATAAGGAGATGGGGCGCTATTTGGCGACCATGTCAGAACTGCCACTCGAGCACGTGGCGCAGCGCTACTCGGCGGCCTTGATGGCAGCACTCAAGGTGCAGGCCACCCGGAAAAACCACACCAATGTATTGCAGCATCTGCAGGGGTATTTCAAAAAGCAGCTCACTAGTCGACAAAAAGCTGAGTTGCAGGAGACCATCGATAAGTATCGCCGTGGCCTCCTGCCGCTGCTGGTTCCCATGACGCTGTTGCGCCACTATCTGCGTGAGTATCCGAATGGCTATCTACAGCAACAGGTCTATTTTTGTCCCTATCCCGAAGAGTTGGCGTTGCGCTATGGGCTGTAATCGGTAGCAGTGAGGGAGTTGCGATGAGTGTTTTTTTCTGGTTTCGGCGCGATTTGCGGCTGCATGATAATCCGGGGCTAGCGGCGGCCCAGCGGCTGGCGCAGCAGCGGGGCGTTCCGTTGCAGACCTGCTATCTGGCGACACCGCACCAATGGGCTCAGCATGATATGGCCCCGCGGCAAGCCGATCTGTTGGAGCGTCGTCTGAATGCTCTGGGGCAGGAGTTGGCCGAGCTGGGCATTCCTCTTACTCTGCTAAGTTGCGACGATTTTGAAGCCGCACCTGTGGCTCTGGCGGAGTGGCTACGCTCATCGGCACCGATAGCCTCTTCGGAGGTGGCTTTGTTTGCCAATCGGGAGTTGCCGCTGGATGAACTTCGGCGCGATGAGGCCGTTGAGCAGCGACTTCTGGCAAACGGCATCTCGTGTCGTTGGTTCGATGAGCGTTGCCTGTTTGCCCCGGGCACTATCAATACCGGCAGTGGGGATATGTACCGGGTGTTTACCCCATTTTGCCGCGCCTGGCTGCGACGGCTGGCCGCGGAGGGTTTTACCCTAGCCAGTAAGGTGCAGTCACAAGGCTCGGCGCTCAGCTGGCAGCCCATCCAGCTGGTTTATGCCAAACGCTCGAGTCAGGGGTGGCCGGTCGCCGAGCGGGAGGTTCGAGAGAGGTTGTGGTTGTTCGCCCAACATAAGGTGACGGCTTACGCCGAACTACGCGATCTGCCAGCCCTGGAGGGCACCAGCCAGCTCTCTCCCTATCTGGCTCTCGGTATGTTGTCGGTGCGGCAGTGTCTGGCGGCGTTGCAGGCCGCCCTGGGCGGGTTACCGCTGGAGCGGGGGCAACCGGGGTTTAGCTGGCTCAATGAGTTGGTCTGGCGCGAGTTTTATCTGCACTTGTTGATGCGCTTCCCGGCTCTGGCGATGGGCAAACCATTCAAGTCCGAGATGGCGTCACTCGCCTGGCGACCGGATGCTGTGCTATTTCAGGCATGGTGTGAGGGGCGTACCGGCTACCCCATTATTGATGCGGCAATGCGCTGCCTGGCGCAAACCGGCTGGATGCATAACCGCCTGCGGATGCTGGTAGCCTCGTTTCTGACCAAGGATCTGCAACAACCCTGGTGGTGGGGCGAGCGTTACTTCATGCAACAACTACTGGATGGTGATCTTGCGGCCAACAACGGGGGCTGGCAGTGGTCGGCGGGAACCGGTGCCGATGCTTCCCCCTGGTTTCGCATCTTCAATCCGACGACCCAGGGACAGAAGTTTGATCCCCAGGGGCACTTTATCCGGCGCTACCTGCCAGAGTTGGCGGATCTGCCGGATAAGGTCATCCACACTCCGCACGACTGGCTTGCTCTGCATGGGCGCGTGAACTCTTATCCGCCCCCCATTGTTGATCATGCCCAGGCTCGGCTGCTGACGCTGGCCATGTTTAAGGCTCTCGGGCCACTCGACGAGCAGGGTGCTGGCGGCATCTGACTACCAGGGAAGCTTATAGCCATTGGCGGAGAGCTTGCCATTGACCATGCGCAACTGGCTATGCAGTTTGCCATTCTTGGCCAGTTCGATATAACCGGCTTGTTGCAGACGAGTCAGCTCTTCACTGCTTGGCGATAGTTGCTCTGCGACCTGGGAGTCGGCGTGAATGGCCACATTGCCTTGCAGTAGCGAGCGCAGGGAGGCCAGGCCGTTGAGTTGAGCCATATCAAAGGGGCGTGAGGTGATCTCTCCCTCGGCGCGCAGAACGCCCTGATGGAGTTGGAGCTGACTGGGTGTCATCTGCAGATGAAAACCGGAGCGGGTGATACGGTTGAGGGCTGTGAGCCACCCCTTGGGGTCGCTAAAGTCGGTTGCTGCGCTCCAGAGCAGCGCCTTGTAACCTTGTTGATCGATACCGCCAAGTTTGACCCCCAGGGTCAGATCTTCGAGTTCATGGCGCAGGGCGGGGAGGTTGACCCCCAGATATGCCATGCGGCCCTGCCACTGCATATCTACCTGGGTGAGCAAGCCATTTTTGTTCTCGATGACGGCGCCAGTGAGCATGGCGCCTGAGAGCTCGACGGAGCTTGCTGACTCCTCGTGGTAACTTGCCTCGTCCAGCTGCACCTGTAACTTGGGGATCAACCAGTCCTCATGGCTTGGTTGCAGATCGACGTGGCCGGTCAGGCCGCGTAGCCCGAGCGTCTGTTTTTCATTGCTCAGATTGATGCCATCGAGTTGCCACTGGATGGAAAGGTTGCGCTCGGGATCGCCACTGAGCGACATGCTTGCCGGAGCCAGCTCAATTCGCCCTTGTCGCGACTGCAGAGCCCAGCGGCCGGAGGTAACCTGAAGGTTCATGTCGCGGCGCCAGCTGGCGAGCTGCCACTCAAGTGCCAGATCGCCCACCTGCAACTCTCCAGTCTCTTGTTTGGATGCCAAAGAGCCGCGATCCTCGATGAGATGAGCCTGGCTACTGGCATAGCCGGGTAACAACAGGGTATCGACCTGCAGATAGATTTCGAGTGGTCCGATTTGCGCCAGTTGGTTTCCCAGTTCGGCCTGGGTTGAGAGTCCTAGGATATTCAGGAACAGGGCTGGATCGACCAGATTGAGGTGTAGTTCACTGCGTTGCGTAAACAGACCGTCATCGTAGGTAAACCAGGTCGCGCCCACCCCTGGGGTTCGATTGAGCTGCTCTAGCCATGCTTGTCGATTGCGGTCGTAGTGGGCTGAGGTCAGAAGCGTGGCGATCACGAGAAACGCCAGCAGCAGCGGAGCGCCAATGAGCAGCCCCCAGTGAAATTTGATGTGTCGCATAGCATCCTTGCCAGTTGGGGACCGAATGAGTCGGTCATCTGGCACCATGATGCGGCATTGGTGTGACAGTTTTATGAAAATTGCCCTAAATGGCAGCAGAGGGGGAACGCTGTTCACTTAAAGAAAAACGGAGGAAGGTTCCCTTTCATTAACACGCCGTAAGCCCATCCGTGGGGCTCGAATGCCCCCCGGATGGTTCGAGTTATTCGTGGCTCATCTCATCGAGAGTCAGGGAGAAGCTCGGCATGAAGACATCGAGAAAGTAGCGAACCGTCGGCGTCATCCGTTCGTCGAGCATTTTCTCCAGACGGCGTTTGGCGAGTTCAAACTCGTGGTTGCCGGCGGCCAACTCCTCCAGACACTTGCTGTAGGCGCACAGGGTATCTGCCGCCTTGACCAGGCGTGCGGCGGCTGGCTCCTGCAGGCTGGAGTCGAGGAGGGGGCGAAAATCCTCGATAAACTCAGCGGGCAACATGGCCAGCAGCCGTTGCTCGGCCAACTTTTCGATCTTCTTGTACTCACTGGCGATGGCCGGATTGTGATACTTGACCGGTGTGGGCAGGTCACCGGTCAGCACTTCGGTGGCATCGTGATAGAGCGCCATCACGGCAACTAGGTTCGGATCCAGTTGGCCGCCGAACTTGCGATTTTCGATCAGTGCCATGGCGTGAGCCACCATGGCGACCTGCAGGCTGTGTTCACTGATGTTTTCAGGCTGGATGTTGCGCATCAGCGGCCAGCGATAGATCAGCTTCATGCGCGAGAGTTGGGCAAAAAAATGGCTAGCGATCTGCATGGTGACTCCTGAACGGGGGTTGGCTTATTTCACCAACGTCCACCCCTCTTTACCTTCGGCGACTTTGACCTGCTGGGTTTGACGTTGGCTGCCGACAACCGGTAGCTTGGTTTCTACCTCGATGGTGCAGGCGTAGGCGCCATTGGCTTGATCACAGCCGAGCTTGTGGACGGCAACCACTTCGATCTTGCCCTTATCACCCAACACGAGCGTGGTCATCTGGTTGGCTTGCGATAGCTCTTTTTCCAAGGCGAGCTTGAGATCGGCTTCGCTCGGTTCGCCGCAGGCGGTTAATAACAGGGCTGACAATGGGAGGAGTAAAAGGCGCATCGGAGACATGAGATCCTCAGGTGTCGGTATAAACAGTGCGCCACAGTAACATCTGTGTCGGCCAAAAAAAACCGGGGGAAGCAGTTTGCTTCCCCCGAGACGGTGTTTGCCGTTATTGATGGTAATTCTTGAGGAAGCGCGCCAGTCGCCCGATGGCATCCTGCAAGATCTCCTCTTGCGGCAGGAACACCAGACGGAAGTGGTCGGGGGCTGGCCAGTTAAAGCCGGTACCCTGAACGACCAGCAGCTTCTCTTGCTGCAGCAGATCGAACACCATCTTCTGGTCATCCTTGATGGGGTAGACCTTGGGATCGAGCCGCGGGAACATATACAGGGCCCCCTTGGGTTTGACGCAGGAGACCCCAGGGATCTGATTCACCAGCTCCCAGGCCAGGTCGCGTTGTTTACGCAGGCGCCCACCCGGCAGGATCAGCTCGTTGATGCTCTGATAGCCGCCCAGCGCGGTCTGGATGGCAAACTGCATGGGGACGTTGGCACACAGGCGCATCGAGGCGAGCATCTCCAGGCCATCAATGTAGCCACGGGCATGCTGTTTCGGGCCACTGACCATCATCCAGCCCTGACGGAAACCACAGGCACGGTAGGCTTTGGAGAGGCCATTGAAGGTCACGACCAGCACATCGTCACACAGGGTGCAGATGCTGTGGTGGGCGATGTCGTCATAGATGATCTTGTCGTAGATCTCGTCAGCGAAGATGATCAGATTATTCTGACGGGCAACCTCGATCACCTCGAGCAGGAACTCGGTGCTATAGACGGCCCCGGTTGGGTTGTTCGGGTTGATGAGGATGATGCCGCGGGTCTTCGGCGTGATCTTCTTCTTGATATCATCAATATCCGGATACCAGTCGGCCTGTTCATCACAGATGTAGTGCACCGGATGGCCGCCCGAGAGGGTCACGGCGGCGGTCCACAGTGGATAGTCCGGGGCGGGAACCAGCATTTCATCGCCGTTGTTGAGCAGGGCCTGCATGGCCATGACGATGAGCTCAGAGGCACCGTTGCCGATGTAGATGTCATCGACATCGGCCTTGCGCAGACCTTTTTGCTGATAATGCTGGGCGATCGCCTTGCGCGCGGCAAACAGCCCCTTGGAATCACAGTAGCCCTGGCCTTGGCTCATGTTGACGATGACGTCTTTGATCACCTCTTCCGGTGCATCAAAGCCGAAGGGGGCCGGGTTACCAATATTCAGTTTCAGGATGCGGTGCCCTTCGTCTTCCAGACGGCGGGCCTCTTTATGCACTGGGCCGCGAATGTCGTAACAGACATTGTCCAGTTTGTGTGCTTTATCAATCGAATACATCTAAGCCTCTACAATTCCGGTGGAGACAGACTTCGATTGTCTCCGAGGGGTCTATTCTTCTCCTTCAACGGCTGTGTGACAACGGTCAATTTGGATATTTTTACAGAGAGAGTGGCGAAGAAATTGTCATTATGACAAATATAATTCTGATTATTCTTTGTTGTTTAGATGTAATGACTGCTGGCGTTGTTTTGGTGCGTGACCTGTACTGATGTGGCGCAAAGCCATGGCGAGATCGTCTACGGCGTCGAATATCTCAATTTGTACCCCTATAGGGTGTGGAACCCAGGTTTCGGGAGGGGGGAACCTACTTGCTGTTCTCAATCCGCGACCATTTTCGCCCGCAAGTCTGGCGTGTTTGTGCGTGGAGAAGTCCCGACTCGACCGAATCGGGACACCATGGGGCGAGTTAGTCGGTGATCTGGAGCGGTTGTTCGCGGTAGATCTGCTCGAGCACGGCGCGCTCGAACTTGTAGTGTGGGGAGGCGATCCGGTGGGCCTTCAGTGCCTGACGCACCTTGGGAGGGAAGGTCAGCCCATTGACCATCACGACGAAGGCCTTGCGTTGTCCGGAGGCCGTAGTCATGAAGCCAGCCAGATTGGAGACGTTTTGCAGCGTTCCCGTCTTGGCGGTGACGTTCTTGACCAGCGGTGGCATCTGGACGCTGCCGCGCGATCCCAGGGTTCCGCTCATGCCAGCCACGGGCAGCATCTCGATCAGTTTGAGCTGTTCATCGTTCTGCGCGATGAAATCCAGAACCGCCAGCATCTGACTGGCCTTGATCAGGTTGTGGGCCGACAGGCCCGAGCCATCGGCCAGCAGGGCAGAGCCCAGATCGATACCGGCTCGGGTGCGCAGGATTTCGCGGATGGCATCGGCGCCGCTGGCATAGCTGGCCGGACGCTTGAAATAGAGGTGGCCCAAGGCCCGAGCCAGGCTATCGGCAATCAGGTTATCGGAGCGTTTGAGCATGCGATCCAGAAGCTTGGCCAGCGGAGCCGAGGGGATATGGGCCAGCTCGACCAGATTGGCCGGTGTATGGCGCACCGATTGCACCTTGCCACTGATGGTCAAGCCCGCCTTCTGGGCAGCCCAACTGGTGATGCTGATCCCCCAGACGGTTGGGTCCTGCACTGCAAACGAGAGGGGCCAGGGTTTGTCCTTCTGCGCCGGAATACAACCGGTCAGATGATAGTTGTTGCCGGAGTCCAGATTGACCTCGAGTTCGCAGCCGGAGTAGTAGTCCTGAAGGGTGACGACCTGAGCCTCGCTGGTGATGGTGATGGGTTGCCCTTTTTTGATCATGGGTTCGGCGATCTGACCGACCTGATTGGCCTTGAGTTCGGCGAAGACACAATTACGATCGATGATGACGGCGGAGGCGGGGGCGGTGAAGCAGACCGGCAGATCGTTCCACGACCAGCCATTTCCTCGATCGTAACCGGCATAGTTACTGACATCGAGCAGCAGATCGCCATTGATTTGGGTGACTCCCTGTTGACGAACATAGGCTAACAGGTTGATGAGGGACTGTCGGGTCAGATCCGGGGCACCATTAAATTCGAGAACCAGATTGCCATTGAGCACACCGCCATTGGCCTTGGCTTGCTCCATGGCGCCGGACTCGGCGAGCAGCCGGGTCTTGAATTGCCAGTCCAGTCCCAGATAGAGGGCGGCGGCAGTAGCCGTTAATACCTTCTGGGTTGATGCCGGGATCATGAATGCATCGGTATGCACCCCCTGAATAGTGTTTTGCCCAGGAGTCTTGTAGGCCACGGCGACGCGGGCTCCTTCTGGCGCCGAAATGGCGGCCTGGGTAGTGATGGATGCGCCCAGAGTTGCCAGAAACAGGGTGGAGCGTAGCAGTGTGGTCAGGAGTTTCATTATTCAACCTCGTTCACAGGGCATTGGCAGTACGAAAGCGGCCCTGATAATCAAAAATTTTCTCGGTGATGCGCCAGACGTGCCCCTGCTTGCGGGCAATGACGAAGTCTGGATGGCGCAACTGCGGCTCGGCGTCGAGCACGCTCTGTTGAGTCTGTAGGTGGGGATGCATCCCCGGTGCTCGCCAGTGGCGAGCGATAAACTGTTGCTGCAGCCGTTGCAGACTGCCGGGCGAGTCAAACGAGAAGCGCTCGCTGAGCTCGGCGCCATCCTCATCGTGGTAGGTGACCAGCAATTGCTCGCGTCCTTGTCGGCGTGCCGCCTGCAGTGTCATCCCGGCGCAGCGGATGACTTTAGCATCCTTGAGTGCCAAGGCTGCCTTGAGACGATCATCGGCGTCCAGCAGCAGGGCATCGCAGCTGTGACAGCGTCGCGCCGCGATATCATTGGCTGCTCCGCACTGGTCACAAAATTTAGCCCGGAAACGATAATCGCAAAATTCTCGATGTCCATCGTCATCTTCGAAAAAACCGTGACATTGCCGACCAAAATGTTCAATCACCTCACCATTGGTCCCCAAACGACCCCAGAACTGGTTGGCAAATCCACAGGCGGGGCAGAGTACCTGTACCGGGACCGTGTCAGCCGCTGGTTTCGGATCGGCGATTTCGGGGGCGTAGAGATCATAGGCATTGCCGGCGTAATCGAGGATCAGACACTCCTGCTTGCCCTCGGCCAGCCGCAGACCGCGCCCTATGATCTGTTGATACAAGGAGACGGACTCCGTCGGGCGTAACACGGCGATGAGATCAACATGGGGGGCATCGAAGCCGGTAGTCAGAACGGCGACGTTGACCAGAAACTTCAACTCTCGCGCCTTGAAGGCGGTAATCAACCGATCTCGGTCGCTCTGCGGGGTCCCGCCTGTGATGAGGGCGGTGCGACCTGCGGGCAGCAGCCCCGTGACCTCGGTGGCGTGTTCGACGGTCGCTGCAAAGATCATCACCCCGTGACGATCCTGAGCATAATCGAGGATCTGACGAACAATCTGCGGCGTGACCCGGGTCTGGCGTTTGAGTTCACGCTCGATATCCTGCTCGCTAAATAGCCCGTTCTCGCGTGGCAGCAGGCGACTGAAATCGTAGTGTACGGCGGGGGCATCGAGGAGGCGAGGCGGCGTCAAGAAGCCTTCGCGGATCATCTGGCGCAGCGGTAGCTCATAGATGCAGTCGCGGAAGAAGCGGGGCTCCAGGCTACGCACCATGCCTCGATAGTGATAGTTGTAGATGTAGCCAAGCCCCAGCCGATAGGGGGTTGCGGTCAGCCCCAGGATCTTCACCTGCGGATTGTGCTGACGCAGATGGGCGATCAGCTGGTGGTACTGACTATCCTCTGTTTCGCCGACCCGATGGCACTCATCGATGATGACGAGGGAGACCGGATCGAGAAATTGCTCCAGATTGCGGGCGACGGATTGGATGGAGCCGAAGATCACGCGACGCTGGCTGTTTTTCTGACCAAGCCCGGCCGAAAACAGATCGGCTTGCACGCCTTCTGGCATCCCCAGTGCCTGGTACTTGGCATGATTCTGCTCAACCAACTCCTTGACGTGAGCCAGCACCAGCACCCGGCCTTTGGCCTTGCGGGCTAGTTCTCCTATAACCAGGCTCTTGCCGGCGCCGGTGGGAAGCACCAGAACGGCCGGTTCACCAGATCGCCGAAAATGACGGATCACGGCATCGACGGCTTCGCGCTGATAGGGGCGGAGAGTAAGCGTCGTTGACATTGTGGTGACCCGGGTTAAAAAGAAGAGTCGGCATTCTAGCCTGTTGTTCTGGTGAGGGAAAACAGGGCGGTTCATCGCCAGAGGGGGAGTATGGGTGTGCTATGCTCGACATATCCTTGATCACTGGCTGGTGTTCCCATGGTGATATCTCCTATGCCGCGGTGGCCATCCACTCTGTTGCTTGTTTGTCTGCTTGGTATCTCTAGTTCGCTTCTTGCGCGGACCTTGGAGGTGTCGGCTCTCGATGAGGCGCCCTTTGCGACTCGGCTGGGGGGCCAATTGGTGGGATGTGCTCCGAGTTTTTATAACCGGTTGGCCGAGCGCTCCGGATTGCAATTTTCGATGTCGATCTACCCGATAGCCAGGCTGATGCACCGCATCAAGCAGCGACAGGCAGAGCTGACCATAGTGCCGGGTTTTTCCGCAACGCATCCGCCAGGTTTTCTTGGCTATGAGTATCTGGGGCCCATCTATGCGCTTGATGATGTCATCATCACCCGCGATCGACCGCTAACGACAGATTTGCAGTCGTTTTCTGGCTTGCGCATCGGTCTGGTGACCGATGCTTGCTGGAATGTCTGCCGTGAGCTCAACAAAATTTCATTTCAGCAACGAGTGGTTCGCAGTGTAGAGCAAGGGTTGCAACTGCTCGAAGCCGATCGGCTGGATGGGATCCTGGTTCCTGAGCTAATTTATCTGGCGACGCTCCACCAGATGGGCAAAGCCGATAACAGCTTTGCCATCAGCTACCGGAAGCCGGATGCTTATCTGTTCTTGGCGTTATCGGACGAACTCGACGAGCGCTCCCGGCAGCAACTGCAGGATGGTTGGCGGCAGTTAGGATCGGATGTATTCCACCAGGAGTGTGAACAGGTAATCGAGCAGTTTTGGCCTCGACCTCCGTCGGCTACTCCGGCAGTCGGATCTCGATGAGATGAATGCGCTGGCCTCAAATGAGGTGCGTCAACTGATCAGACATCCCAAATTCGTTTCAATCGTGTATCATTTGCCGCGATTTTCCAAAACCGACTAGAGAACCGACCATGATCATTACCCCCAAGGTACGTGGCTTTATCTGCACCACAACTCATCCGGCTGGCTGTGAAGCCAATGTGCGTCAACAGATCGCCTACATCCAGAGCAAGGGCAAGCTGGAAAATGGCCCGAAGCGCGTGCTGGTGATTGGCGCCTCTACCGGCTATGGCCTCTCCTCCCGTATCACGGCCGCCTTTGGCTCGGATGCGGCGACCATCGGCGTGTTCTTTGAAAAGCCGGGTACGGACAAAAAGACCGCAAGTGCCGGTTGGTACAACGCGGCTGCCTTTGATAAAGCGGCCAAAGACGCTGGCCTGTATGCCAAGAGCATCAATGGCGATGCTTTCTCCAACGAGTGCCGTGACAAGGTGATCGAGCTCATCAAGGCTGATCTGGGCCAGATCGATCTGGTGGTTTACTCGCTGGCCTCACCGGTGCGCAAGCTGCCGGATACCGGTGAAGTGATCCGCTCGGCTCTCAAGCCTATCGGTGAGGTTTACAAGACCACTGCTATCGACACCAACAAAGATGTGATCATCGAGGCGCAAGTCGAACCGGCTTCCGAGGAAGAGATCGCCAGTACCATCAAGGTGATGGGTGGTGAAGATTGGGAGCTGTGGATCAATGCACTGGAAGCTGCCGGTGTGTTGGCCGATGGTGCCAAGAGCGTGGCCTACAGCTACATCGGTACCGATCTGACCTGGCCCATCTACTGGCATGGCACTCTGGGCCGCGCCAAGGAAGATCTGGACCGCGCCAGTGCCGCCATCGGTGCCAAGCTGGCCGCCAAGGGGGGCGCTGCCCATGTCGCCGTGCTCAAATCCGTGGTGACTCAGGCCTCGGCTGCCATCCCGGTGATGCCGCTCTATATCGCCATGTCCTTCCAGATCATGAAGAAGATGGGGCTGCACGAAGGGTGCCTGGAGCAGATCCAGCGCATGTTCTGGACTCGCCTCTACTCCGGCGAAGCGACGCCGACCGACGAGAAGAACCGTATTCGCATGGATGACTGGGAGCTGCGTGATGACGTGCAGCAGGCCTGCCGAGACCTGTGGCCGCAGATCACCAGCGAAAACCTCTCCCAACTGACCGATTACCAAGGCTACAAGGATGAGTTCTTGAAGCTGTTCGGCTTTGGCTGGAGCGGCGTGGACTACGGCGCGGATGTCGCCACCGAAGTCAATTTCGACGTGATCGAGCTGATGTAAGCCAGCCTGCCGGTTGCATCAATGCACAACGCCCTCCTCGTGAGGGCGTTGTTGTTTCTGGCTCAGACAGTCGATTCTCAACACTCAGACCACCAGGGGGCGGCCATCCAGCGGATGATGCCACAGCTCGGGGCCTACGCCGTAGAGCCGGTGCAGTAGGGAAGCCGTCATGGTCTCGCGTGGTGGCCCATCGGCCAGCAGTTGCCCCTGTTGCATCAACAGGACGCGATCGGCGTAGCGCGAGGCCAGGTTCAGATCATGCAACACCATGAGTACGGCGTGACCGGCCCGTGCCTGGCTCTGAGCCAATTGCAGGGTTTGATGCTGGTGGCCTGGATCGAGGGCCGAGGTGGGTTCATCCAACAACATAACGCCAGGTTGCGAGGTATCGAGCTGGGCTAACACCCGGGCAAAGTGGATCCGCTGACGTTCTCCGCCCGACAGTTGCAGGTCCGGGGCATCACGTAACTCCCAGACATCGAGTTCCCGCATGCAGCGTT
>JAYRLO010000333.1:0-2721 GCA_041905215.1 Aeromonadaceae bacterium | reverse complement strand
ACTGCATCACCTTCTGTTGCATCGGATCGGTCACCGTGGTCGGGCTCATCTTCTGGATCCACCACATGGTGGCACCCATCAGCAGCGGCAGGACATAGTAGGGATCCTTCACCGACAGGTCAGTCAGCCAGAGCGCGAACGGTGCGTGACGCAGTTCGACAGATTCCATCAGCGTCCAGTAGAGGGCGATGAAAATCGGCATCTGGATCAGGATCGGGAAGCAGCCACCCAGCGGGTTGACCTTCTCCTGCTTGTAGAGCTCCATCATGGCCTGGGACATCTTCTGGCGATCTTCGCCGAAGCGTTCACGCAGTGCGGTCAGCTTGGGCTGCAGCATGCGCATCTTGGCCATCGAGGTATATTGCGCCTTGGTCAGCGGATACATGCCACCGCGCACAATCAGGGTGATGAGGATGATGGCCACACCCCAGTTGCTTACCAGTCCATGCAGGAACTGCAGCAGTTGGAACAGGGGTTGGGCGATGAACCACAACCAGCCGTAATCGACGGTCAGATCCAGATGTTTGGCGACGGTCGCCATTTCATCCTGCAGCTTGGGACCGATCCACAGGGTGGCACCCAGAGTTGCTGTCGAGCCAGCCGCCACGCTTTGCAGTGGCTCCTTGAGGCCGATGATTGCCTCCTGGTTGTTGCTGACGGCGCGGGTGTAGAGGTTGTTTTGCCCCTTCACTTCGCCGGTCCATGCGGTGACGAAGTAGTGTTGCAGCATGCCGACCCAGCCACCTTCGGTGGTTACATTCAGGTTTTTATCCTTGATGTTGTCGAAGGTTTCCTTGCTGTAGCGGTTTTCCGTGCTGGAGTAGGCGGCACCGCGATAGGCGCTGGCCATCATGGCATGGCTCTGCTGATCTTCGGGGGCGGCAATGGTCTGCTTGAGCTGACCGTAGAATTGCAACTCCAGAGGCTTGCTTCCGCTGTTGGTCACCTGGTAGTCAACGCCGACGGTGAACTTGCCACGGGTCAGGACGAACTCCTTGGTGAAGGTGATGCCATCCGCGTTAGTCCAGGTGAGCGGCACGACCAGCTTCTCTTGACCGTCAGCCAGTTGGTAGTCGGTCTGGGCGCTGGTATAGGTCGGGCGACCTTCGGCTCGGCTGTCTGGACCATCACGACCGATCAGACCGCTTTGGGCGACATATAAACGGCCCGGCTTGTCCATCAGAAGGGTGAATGGCTCTTTGGAATCTTGAGCAACCGTGTGTTGCAGCAACTTGGCAGAGACAATGTCACCACCTTGGGTGTTGACCAGCAGTTCCAGCTGATCGGAGCTCAGCTTGATCAGCTTGCGCTGACCCGCAGCCCCATTGTCGGCAGGAACATCGGTACCGACGGCGCTGTTTGCCTCTGGCACGGAACTATCGGTTTGTGCAGTTTGCGTCATCGGAGTTGGCTGTGGCTTGGGGGCCTTATCGACCTGCCACTGTTGCCACAGCAGATAGCTGACGACCAGCAATCCAATGACCAGTAGGTTACGTTGAGATTCCATAGTTATTTTCTTCGCTTATTCGACTTGGGTTGCGGGACCGGGTCATAGCCCCCAGCGTGTAAAGGGTGACATTTTAATAGACGTTTGGTGCCTAACCAAACGCCTTTTATGAGACCGTGCAGGCAGATTGCTTCAATGGTGTACTGGGAACAGCTCGGATGGAAGCGACAACGCGGCCCCAGCAGAGGACTAATGACCAACTGATAGAGTCGTATGAGCTTAATGGCTAGCCATTGCAGCGGCGAGACAGGGTGCGCCATAACTTATCCAGCAGGTGGCTGATCTCTGCATTGCTCAGCTGGCCGATACCGGCTTTGGCAATCACGACGATATCGATAGCAGGCAGTTCATGTTGCTGGTGCCGAAAACTTTCACGAGTCAGTCGTTTGATTCGGTTACGCCAAACGGCTCTTTTCAGTGCTTTTTTGGGCACAGTGAGGCCGAGGCGTGGATGACCAAGCTCGTTGGGTTTGGCAAGCAATGTCAGATGAGGAGAGGCAGCCCGTACAGGCTCATTGAAGACGTTTTTGAAATGTTCGGGAGTTAACAGACGTAACTCCCGAGGAAAGGTGTGATTAGCCATTCACAGTGGTCAGGCGTGCACGACCCTTGGCGCGACGGCGAGCCAGAACCAGACGGCCATTCTTGGTGGCCATACGGCTGCGGAAACCGTGGTTACGAGCGCGCTTCAGTACTGAAGGATTGAAAGTACGTTTCATAGCATTATCCGTTGGTTTAACTGTACAGTTTGGATAGTCCCACACATGGACACTGTCGATGCTGAGTAGGGCGACCCGATAAAAAGAGGCCGAATTCTAAACAGATTCATCAGTTGCGTCAATCTGCAGGGGCGGGGAGTTCATTCTCAATCTGCCTGATAGAGGCAGGCAAGAACCCCATCCCCAAGGATCCTCCCGGATCGGGGTCAGGCATTATACCCGGCTACAAGGCGGAGACAAGTCAAGGATCGATGGATCCTCACTGCTTTTGTCAGTATTTGCGCGGAATTGGAGTCCGGTTTTGCGCACAGGGATCCGGCCTCCGGTTTGTCGATCACTCGCCTGTTTCACGTTTGGCGGTATTTAGGTGGTGCTGATGGCCATAATGGGATGTAATTGGATTCAATTGAGCGTAAAAACCCACTTCATCTGTTGATAAGGTGTGGGTAATATCGCCAGCTCACCTCTCTTTATTCACAAGGGGTGGAAAAGTCA
>JAYRLO010000332.1:0-2754 GCA_041905215.1 Aeromonadaceae bacterium | reverse complement strand
CAAGGCGGCACCGAGCAGTTGTTCTCCGCCTACGCTTTGGCCGGTTTTTGTGTCGGTATTGTCGGCGCTGTGCCCTATGTCATGGTGAATGCATTTCCGCCCGTGGTGCGTTTTTCGGGGCTGTCGTTCTCCTATAACTTGGCGTACGCCATATTTGGTGGTCTGACGCCCATGTTGGTCACCCTGTGGCTGAAGTCCGATCCTCTGGCTCCTGCTCACTATGTGGTGAGTCTGTGCGGGGTTGGTTTGCTGGTTGGCTTCTACCTGTGCTGGCAAGAGCGGCGTCGCGGCGCCCAGTTGGCCGAGGTTGCAGGATAAGGGTGTTCGGATGAAGCCCTCGACCGGATGGGGCGAGGGTTTTTGTTTCTGCCTGTGTAACGAGAGTCGCCGATGATGTGGAGCAAACGGCTCTACCTGGGCGCTTATTCGGCGCTGTCGCGTCACAAGCCCGCATCTATGCTTGGCGTAACCCGGATGGTTTGTCACAATAACGCACCTTGTTGTGTTGGGTGTTTTTTCATGTCTGCGATCGTCTGTTGGTGCCGAGCTCTTTGGTGCCATGCTCTTGTCTTGATGCTGTTGTGCGGTGCCATGCCGCTGGCGGCGCAACCACTAAACGCCGTTTTGCCGCAATTTGATCAGGATGTGGAGCGCATCTTCGGGGCTTACCACATTCCGGGAGCCGCGGTCGCCGTCGTGCAGAACGGTCGCGTGGTCTACATCAAGACCCTCGGGGTCGGGAGTACCAAGACGCGAAATCCGGTCAACGAGCACACGGTCTTTCGCTTGGCCTCCGTCTCCAAGACCTTCGCCGCCGTGCTGGCAGGCCAGGCCTCTCTCGCGGGTGAGATCAACCTGAACGCCCCCTTGAGTCGTTATCTGCCCGGCTTTCGCCTGAAATACGATACGGCCAATCGGCTGACGCTACGCAATGTCCTCTCGCACACCAGTGGCCTGCCGCATAATGCCAACGACAACCTGCTCGAGGCCGGTGAGTCGTACAGCAGCGTGTTGCGCAAGACCCAGCGACTGGGGGCCGCCTGTGGCATCGGCCGCTGCTTTGGTTATCAGAACATCCTCTATTCGACGATCGGTGATGTGCTCAGCCGCCAACTGCGTCACTCCTATGCCGATCTGCTGGCGGCTCGCATCTTCCGGCCACTGGGTATGCAGGATGCCAGTGCCAGCCGCTGGAGCATGTTGAATAATCGCAACATTGCCGTTCCTCACGTCAAGGGCGGTGGCGGCTGGGTGGCGCGGCCAATCACGCAGCCTTATTACAATGTTTTGCCTGCTGCCGGGGTCAATGCATCGATCACCGATATGGCCAAGTATCTGGCCGCCGTGATGGGTCATAGACCGGATGTCATTCCTGCGGCTGTCATGAAGGAGTTGACGAAGCCGCTGGTCTCTTCGCCAAAGGAGGGATGGACCTCAAAATGGCGTAAGACTCGCGTCAAGCGGCCCATGTATGGCATGGGATGGCGCATCTTCCAGTACAACGGCGATCACCAGATGATTTTTCACGCAGGTGGCCTATCCGGGGTTCGCTCGCGGCTAGGTTTCCTGCCAGAGAAAGATATTGGCATCGTCATGCTTTGGAATGCGAACGAATCCCGACCTGAGGTCTTGATGCCGATGCTGTTTGACCGTTTGCTCGACTTGCCTGCGGTGGATTATCTGGATGGGGCCGCTGGCCACAGCAGCTATTTTGCGGCGCAGAAGGTTCCGGCATCGCTCAGTGCCTCCAAGCACTCGGCCAGGGCCGTGAAGAGCCAGAAGGCGACAGCTGTTCAGTCGAAGAATAAGAAAGCAACTGTGGCGCACTCGAAAAGCAAGAAAGCGACCGTGGCCCAGTCGAAGAAAAAGAGCTCTCACACCAAGGCCCAGGCGCGGCGAGTCACTGCCAAGCCGGTCGTGCATAAATCGGTTACGACTAAAACCGGTGTCATCAAACCGGTTGCCAAGCCGCATACCCGAACTGTTCCGGTGAAGTCTGGAGAGATCCGCAGTCTCACCGCCGAGCGTGTTGGTTATGACCCAGCGCAAGGGCCCGCCAGCAAGAAATAGGCTTAGGGCTGCAATACCAGTTAGTTAGCGAAGGAGAGATAGCCTTTTGAGCCAACCGTTGGCGGCAGGGATGCCGCCTCGAGCCCCCATGGAAGGGTTTACGGCGAGTTGGCGAGAGAGGATGTCTCTCCCGAATCTCTGAACTGACAAGTATTAGGCTCAGAGCCGCGCGTTGGTGCGGCCCTGAATGGTTCAGCAGCACTCCACCTCTATCTTATCGAGCAACTGCAGCGCCTCTTCATCGTCCCACGCCTCGAATAATTCACGGATCTGGTTCAGATGGCAGTGGATCAGGAAAAGGTCATCGGGGGCTGGACCACTGCCGCCGCTGGCTTTCTGGCGGAAATAGTCCCAGAAGGCGTTATTTCGTTCGGGCAGCTCTATGTGCCGATGGATCATCGTCATCAGAAGACGGGCGTTACCCGCGCAATCAATGTTGTCAAAACTGATGTAGCGATCCGCTTGTGGTGAGTGGCAGCCGCATTTTCCCATGAAAAACTCCTTATGACAGCGATGCGTTATTCTGCCTGCAGCAAGATGTGCGCCAGTCGTTTCCTGATGATATGTGGCGGTCTGCACTGTGGGGTCCGGAACAATCGATGACGATTTGTCTGATGTTCCACAGCGATCACTGTGGGGGGGGCCAAGAGCCAACATGCCATTGGCGATGACTGCACGGGGGTT
>JAYRLO010000037.1:0-15593 GCA_041905215.1 Aeromonadaceae bacterium | reverse complement strand
TGCCGACAGTACCATTCGCGTCAATGCCATCAATCCGGGGGCGACACATACCCGGATGCGCGCACGGGCTCGTCCCGATGAGGATCCACGACGGCTGAGAACGCCCGCCGACCTGATGCCCCTCTATCTCTACCTGATGGGGCCCGAGGGGCGAGGCATTCATGGCCAGAGTCTGGATGCTCAACCATCAGGAACCTGATAACCAGTACACAGCCCAAGAGCAGAGTCGGCTAGAATAACAGTGGGATCGGGCGGTTCCATTTCACACAGGATGTCATCACGCATGTTTCGACCCAAAAGCACCCTTGAACAGTGGCGGATCTTCCAGGCGGTCGTTGAGTTTGGTGGTTATGCGCAGGCCGCTGAACGTCTCAACAAGAGCCAATCGTCACTGAATCATGCCGTTGCCAAACTTCAGCAGACGCTCGGTGTTGCACTCCTTGAGGTGCGAGGCCGCAAAGCATTCCTGACCGAAGAGGGAGATGTGTTCCTGCGCCGGGCCAAACAGCTGACGCAGCAGATGGAAGAGTTGGAGTTGCTGGCCTTTAACATTCATCAAGGCTGGGAGGCCGAGGTGCGTCTGGCCATCGAGCTGGTACACCCCAGGCCGCTGATCAGCCGAGCGCTACAGCTCTATTATCCCAAATCACGAGGCACCCAGTTACAGTTGATCGATACCGTGCTCACCGGTACTCAGGATGCCATCGTCGATCAGCAAGCCGATCTAGTGATCACAGGCCATGTCCCCAAGGGCTATCTGGGTGAACCACTTGCCGAAATAACTCTGCTCCCCGTCTGTCATCCATTGCACCCGCTGGCGATGATCACCAACGGTCTGGCACAGACCGATCTGAGTCAGGAGTTACAGATTGTCATCAAGGATACCGGTCGCGAGCCCAAGGAGCTGTCCGGCTGGCTCAAAGCCGAACAGCGCTGGACGGTAAACAATTTCCATGAGGCGATCGGCATCTTGTTGTCCGGCCTTGGTTTTGCCTGGCTGCCGATGCACCTGGTCGAACCCTTGTTGCAACAAGGGCGTCTGCATCGCTTACATCTGCAAGAGAGCAGTGCACGGAAATTTTTCACGCACCTGGTGATCCCCAACCCCGAGCGACTGGGTCCCAGTGCTTCGCTCCTGCTCGAATGTCTACGCTCCAGCCACAAACTACAGCAACTGGCGGCCGATAAACCGGTGGCAATCGCACCATCTGAGACAGAAACCTCACACGGCACGCACTCGCCATAGCACTCCACAGGCGATCGTCGTCAAGCCAATCGCCAGGACAAAAACACCAAAATAACTCCAGTACTGGGCAATCAAGCCTGCGAATAACCCCGCCAGTATCGAGCCAGTGCGGATGCTATTGGTAAATAATGTCGTTGCCTGCCCCGGGCTTCCCGGCATCAAGTCTTGAAAATAGACCATCCCTAAACCAGCCAAGATGCCGATAAACAAGGCGTTGGCCACCTGCAGCATCAACAACAACTCAGGGCGAACCACAGTTGACATGCCGATGTAAAACAGGACACCCGCCAGCGCCGCAAGTATCAGCAGAGGCCTCTTACCCCAACGACGGCTAAAGTGACCGGCCCACAACATCAGCGGGATCTCGAGTGCTGCCGCGGTCCCCATCATCCAGCCAGCAAGACTTTGCGGATGATGAAGCTCCCGAGATAGATAAAGCGGCATATTAATCAGATACATGCTATTGCAAGTCCACAGCAATGTGCTGGCCAGGAACAGCCAGCGGACATCGGCATTGCGCAACCCGCGGGGATCGGTGCGCGCTCCCCCGGTGACCCGCCCCAGATCAGGCAGATAGCGGCGCACTAGCACAGCACTCAGCAGATAGGCCACGGCGCCTACTGCAAACAAGGCACCAAAGCCATAACGCAGCGAAATGGCAAATGCCAGCGGAGGCCCCACAACCCAGGCCAGAGAAAATTGCGCACGCATCGCCGTAGTAAACATGACACCCGGTTTACCCTGCTGATCACAGTATTCACGGGCTAGGGCAAACATCTGGGGAGATGCCGAAGCGCCAAGACTCAGCAACAGGATGCCGGCGCTAACCAGCACCGCATAGTGTCGATCGAAGGCAAAGAGCAAGCTGGCAACCACCCCGGTCAGCAGGCAGAAAAAAATCAGTTGGCGGCGGCTACCCTGCCGATCCGAGTGACGAGCCAGACGCTGACTGACCAGGATCCCGACCACGGCATTGCAGGTATAAAAGCAGCCCACGGCCAGCGGCGTTGCACCAACGGCCTCGGTCAAGAACAGGCTCAAGGTAGGAACAAATAGTGCGGCACCAACGCCTGAAAGGAAGGTTACGACCATGAACGAGAGCCAGGTACCATCCACTGACAATCGACCACGAATTCGCGTAAACATCACATCACTCCTCCGAACAGATCAGCAAGGTTCCTATTTAACATCGCGCACGGGTTGCCGTCGTTGAGAATTCTTCTTAGAGTGTCTCTTTTGTTCAAGGAGAGAGCGACATGTTTGATTTTGATGGCGTTATTGATCGCCGCGGAACGCAGAGTCTGAAATGGGACAAATATGGTGAACAGGATGTACTGCCATTGTGGGTTGCCGACACCGACTTCAAGGCCGCACCAGCCATAATTGATGCGCTGCACCGCCGAATCGATCACGGCGTTTTTGGCTACAGCCGCCCCTCACCGCGTCTAATCCAGCTGATCGTGCAACGGATGCAATCGCTGTATGGCTGGCATATCGAAACGGAGTGGTTGCTCTTCATGCCGGGTGTTGTACCCGGGCTCAACTTTGCGTGTCGTGCCTGGTGTCGCCCGGAGCAACACGTCATCACCCCAACCCCCGTCTACTACCCCTTCTTGCACGCACCGGAGCACAATGAGCGCAAGGTCAGTCACCTACCGATGCAGTTAGTCAATGATCGTTGGTTACCCGATTTCGTCATGCTTGAGCAGTTAGCCGAACAGGCGGATCTATTGCTGTTGTGTAACCCGCACAACCCGGGGGGAACCGTCTTTAGTCGCGCAGAACTCGAACGGATTGCCGATATTGCTGAGCGCCATAATCTGGTCGTCTGCTCAGATGAAATTCACTGCGATTTGATTCTGGACTCACAAGCGCAGCATATCCCGTTTGCCAGCTTGTCACCCGCCGCCGCCCAACGCAGTGCGGTACTGATGGCCCCTAGCAAAACATTCAATATTCCCGGGCTATGCTGCTCATTTGCCATCATCCCCAGTGCCACGTTGCGCCACAAATTACAGCACGCGATGCGTGGGTTGATGGCCGATAATAACCTGCTCGGCTTTACAGCAGCCGAAGCGGCTTATGCCGAGGGCGATGGCTGGTTACAAGCCCAGCTCGCCTATCTGCGAGGCAATCGAGATCGCCTAGTCAGCCAGTTGGCAGATCTTCCCGGCATCAAGATTGCCAAGATCGAGGCAACCTACCTGGCCTGGATCGATGTCTCGGCCCTGAACATGGCGGATCCGATTGCCGCATTTGAAGCCGGAGGCGTTGGTCTCTCCCCCGGTGCGCAATTCGGCGATAATCACTTTGTCCGACTAAACTTTGGTTGTTCCAGACAGTTGCTGGATGAAGCCTTGATCAGACTGCGGCGGGTTATCCTGGCTCATCAAGCCGAGGGCGTTTAAGAGATAGAGGTTGGGCCAGTTAGGCTAGCTGCCTCAACCTTTTCTCGATAAATCAGCGTGTTATATCTAGTCTTATCGATCATTGAATTGCATTCAGCCACTAACACCGTTATGGTTTAGCTCCTGAATTATGTTGTCTGTAGCCAGCGACATCACATCAGCTTAAGGATCAGCCATGATCATGCGAACCGCGTCGTTCCTAGCGCTACCGATAGTAGCGGTAGCCTGTGCCCTGATAGCTCCCCCCCATGCAGTTGCCGCATCCGCACTTACTATTGGAACCGGAAGTGTAACGGGAGTTTATTATCCGGCTGGTGGAGCCATTTGCCGACTGCTTAACAAGAGCCCCCATAAGCCCAAATTGCGCTGTTCGGTACAAGCGACCGATGGCTCCATTGCCAACCTGCAGGCACTGCGGGCTCACAAGATCTCTCTGGCGGTTGTTCAGTCCGACACACAGGCTGCTTCGTTGCGAGGCCAAGGAACGTTTGCCACCCAAGGTCCGGATAATGAACTGCGCAGTTTGTTTGGTCTCTATACCGAACCGCTGACCATAGTGGCAAGGCAAGATGCCAACATCCAGCAGCTAGAGGATCTTCAGGGCAAGAAGATCGACATTGGCAACCCAGGCTCAGGTGATCGCAACACCATGGATATAGTCCTTCAAGCGATGGGCTGGACTTCAACCTCGTTTGCCGCCGTATCTGAACTCAAGGGTGCGGAACGTGCTCAAGCCTTGTGCGACAACCAGATTGATGCATTTGTCTACGTGGTGGGTCACCCCAGTGGCACCATCAAGGAAGCCAGTAGTAGTTGCAATATCAATCTGGTCGAGGTCACGGGCCCCAAGATTGATCAACTCCTGGCGCAGCATCCGGAGTACACGGCAACGACCATCCCTGGTCGGCTGTACCGCGGGGTGGATCAGGATGTTGACTCCCTCGGCGTATCGGCAACCCTAGTGACCAATAGCCAGTTGCCCGATGACATTGCCTATCAGGTGGTCAAATCCGTCTTTGAAAACTTCGAACAGTTTAAACGGCTGCATCCAGCCTTCGCTCATCTGCAAAAGCAACAGATGGTCAGCCTCGGTCTTTCGGCACCATTACATCCAGGGGCTAAACACTACTATGAAGAAGTGGGGCTACTAAAAAGCACCGAGAAACCAGAAAAACCATGATTGATGAGTCAACAAAAAAGGGGCTTTGCCCCTTTTTTGTTGTGCTGTGCGCCTTAATATCGAAAACGAGCCACCAACTCTTTGAGGTGATGACCAGTGTCCGCCAGGTCGCGGGTAGATACCTCCGAGTTCTCTGCCGCCAACGCCAACTGCTCGACAATGTGCTGGATTGCCACCAGATTGCGGTTTATCTCCTCGGATACAGCATTCTGCTCTTCGGCCGCCGTCGCAATCTGCAGGTTCATGTCGTTGATCGTATCTACCGCGGTGACAACGCCATCCAGTGAATGGGAAATCTTACCCGTCTCCTGCACCGTATGCTGACTGCGCTCCTGGCTTGTCTCCATCACCTGCACCGCCTCGGCCACACCGGATTGAAGTCGTTGTAACATACTGTTGATTTCCAAGGTGCTCTGCTGGGTTCGACCCGCCAGCGAACGCACCTCATCGGCAACCACGGCGAATCCCCGCCCTTGCTCACCGGCCCGGGCCGCTTCAATTGCCGCATTGAGTGCCAACAAGTTGGTCTGCTCGGCAATACCTCGAATCACTTCAACCACGGAGCCGATTTTGCTGGTCTCTTGTTCCAGTTGGCTGATGACTCGGGAGGCTTGATCCACTTCACCCACTAATTCATTGATACTGCGCGCTGCAATAGCCACAACACTGCGCGCATCAGCCGCCTCATGACTGGCTGCCGAGGTGGCCGTAGCTGCATTCGCAGCACTCGAAGCCACCTCTTGTGCCGTCGAGCTCATCTCAGTCACGGCAGTGACAACCTGTTCAGTCTCTCGTCGATGACCTTGCATCTGCTCAATGAACTGCCCCGATGAATTTTTAAGCCGTTCAGAGACATCGAACACATGCTGACTGGTGCTGCCAACCTGTGCGACAACGGTCTGCACCTGTTCAACGAACTGGTTGAAGGCTCGACTCAGGCGCCCGACTTCATCGTCCCCCCGGCTCGTCAGGCGACGAGTCAAGTCGCCCTCACCATTGGCGATGTCATTCAACGCATCCACGACCGTTTCTAATGGATGCGAAATGCGATTGCCTATGATGGCGGTCAGTCCGATGGTTACCAACAGCATGAATAGCGAGATGGCCAGATTTCGCTCAAGCTCCGTCCTCAACCCTTGTTCAGCTACGCTGCGCTGAGTCGCCAGCTCAGTCTGGATATCATCAATATAAAACCCAGTGCCCAACACCCACTGATACTTGTCGAGGGTCTTGCTGAGACTCAGTTTAGGCACCGCCTTTTTGATGGATGGCTTATCCCACAGGTATTGCTCAAACCCACTCCCCGAGCGGGCTGACTGGATGATATTCCTGATAAATGGTTTGCCATCAGCATCCTTCAGGGTCGACAGATCCTTGCCTTCAAGTTCAGGCTTCGGACCGAGGACTTGATTGACACCATTGAAGTCGTACACAAAGAAATAACCATCTGTGGCATATCTCAGGTCACGTAGGATCGATTTGACAGCTTCACGGTTCGCAGGGGTGTCTTCCGCCGCATAGTTCTTGGCAATCGCACTCTCGGCGAGTGCCAGATATTGGCCCAATAGCTGTTGCTTCTGTTGCAACAGATTTTTTTCCATCAGAACTTGCTCATCTTCGAGCAAACTCAACCCGGTCCAATAACTGCTCGCATTCATGATAAAAACCATCAAAATCAATGGTATCGCCGCTAAATTTACTATTTTGGTCTTTATTTTCATCGTTCACTCCCCTTGAATCGACTATGCGCGAACCCGCTGAACGGCTCGTCGTGCATGACGATAAGTATAGAGAGCCAATACAGGAGCGGGATTGCGACCCCTCCCATTCCCGATCTTTGGTCGGGTGCAGGTTTTGGTTTTGCGATAAGCCCCCTATAATCGGGCCACCCTTTCGACTTGGAGTTCCCTGATGCCGCTTTGCCCCTGCGGAAGTGAAAAGCCATTCACCCTCTGCTGCCACCCCTTTCTGGTCGGGACTAAAAAGCCTCAGACCCCCGAGCAGTTGATGCGTTCCCGCTTCAGTGCGTTCGTCACTCATGAATGGCAGTATGTATTGCAGACATGGCACCCGGATCACCGCCCGGAGTGCTCAATTGCGGAGCTGGAAGCCGAATCCACGAAGGGGCGCTGGCTAACCCTGGCGGTATTGAATAGTCATATTGACGCAGGAGGCTCTGAGGGGAGCGTCGATTTTTGCGCCTGGTTCAAGGATGCAGAGGGCCTGCATCTGCACCATGAGCTCTCGTCATTCATCCTGCAACAAGGACAATGGCTCTACACCAAGGGACGGTTTTTACCCGCCCCGGCCGCATTCAAACTGAAGCCCAATACACCCTGCCCCTGTGGCAGTGGTCGGAAGTACAAAAAATGCTGTGCGTTAACGGCATCTTAATGCTTATCAACCGCTCCCGATGGTTACCACGGCCCAATCGTTATCAAGGCTGAGTCGTTACGCTGCTAGCGCTGGAGGCTGAAGCTGAAGGCGGGTGTGACTGCACTTGGACCTTGGCCCCGGCATCTCGCAGCATCTGAATCAATCGCGGCTGCTGCTCTCGGGCCAGCCGCTGCCCAATCCTCACCATCTCTTCGCGCAGCAGTGGCGTATAACGCACATACTTTTGCCCGCTGGGAGTGCGGAAGAACAACACCATGTCCTGAATTTCGCGCTGGGTGAAATGGCTGTGATAGGTTTGGGCCAGCTCGGCACGCATCCGAGTCCAGGTCAGGTACTGCCGAGCCCAACTCTGAATGACCCCCTGATAGGGAGCCATGGCCGGTTGTTTGCGGATCATCTCCCCCAGCACCTGGTGGCTCAGAAGTTGATATTGCGCTTTGCCACCAATCAGATCGGCAAGCTCTAGAGCCAGATCATCGGCCCGCGCCGTCATACTGACGCAACAGCTAATCAATACGCCCCACAGAACTGCTTTCATCAAGTCACCCAAATTGGCTTATTTCTCAGCAGGGTAGACACGAATGACTCGCCTGACAAGCGCAATCCGCGGGAGAACAGCCACGTTGTGCTCTCCCTCAGCGAGGTGGCTTGCGTGGTGACGAGCGACCATTCGCTCCCTGACTAGAGCCTCGCGACGACGGCGAGTTTGGCTTTTTATTTCCTTGCTCTTTCTTTGCAGGCTCCTTCTTTGCAGGCTCCTTCTTTGCAGGCTCCTTCTTTGCAGGCTCTTTCTTTGCAGGCGCCGCGGCGGTCGAAGTTCGGGAGCGCTGACCGTGCGGTTCACGTTGTCGCGTCATGTCGGTATGGCGGGTTAACGCCAAGCGACCACCAGTCGGCTTGGCGGAGCGCCCCTGACGCTCTTCCGGCGGAACCAGGTGCTGTGGCCCGGTACCGATCAGGCGGGCCAACCCCAGCTCCAGTAAGGCTTGGCGGATCATCGGCCAACCAGCTGGATCATGGTAGCGCAAGATCGCCTTGTGCAGACGTCGCCGCCGCTCCCCCTTGGCCACAAACAGAGGTTCCGACTTGTAGGTCACCTTATGCAGAGGATCCAGCTCGGAGTAGTACATGGTGGTTGCCGTTGCTAACGGTGACGGGTAGAAATTCTGTACCTGATCCAGCTTAAAGTCGTTGGCCTTCAGCCATAACGCCAGGTTGATCATATCCTGATCGGTTGTCCCCGGATGCGCCGAGATGAAATAAGGGATCAGGTACTGCTGCTTACCCGCCTCTTGCGAATACTGCTCGAAGAGCTCCTTGAACCGGTAATAGCTGCCCATCCCCGGCTTCATCATCTTGGACAGAGGCCCCTCCTCCGTGTGCTCCGGCGCTATTTTCAGGTAGCCCCCGACGTGGTACTTGACCAACTCCTTGATGTAACGGGGATCCTCGACTGCCAGATCGTAACGGACCCCGGAGGCGATCAATATCTTCTTGATGCCTTTGAGATCGCGGGCACGCCGATAGAGATTGATGGTCGGCGTATGGTCGGTATCCATGTGCTGGCAAATCACCGGATAGACACACGAAGCTCGGCGACAGGTCGCCTCCGCCTTCGGACTCTTGCAACGCAGCTGGTACATATTGGCCGTTGGACCACCCAGATCGGATATCACCCCGGTAAAGCCCGGCACCCGATCGCGGATCTCTTCAATTTCGCGCAAGATGGAGCCTTCGGAACGACTCTGAATGATGCGCCCCTCATGCTCGGTAATTGAGCAGAAAGAGCAACCACCAAAGCAGCCGCGCATGATATTCACCGAGGTCTTGATCATCTCGTAGGCTGGTATTTTCGCCTTGCCATAGACCGGATGGGGCACCCGCTGATAGGGCAATGCAAAAACGCCATCCATCTCGTCTGTGGTCAGGGGGAGCGCTGGTGGATTCACCCAGACATAGCGATCACCATGTTTTTGCATCAGAGCACGCGCACATCCCGGATTGGTTTCCAGGTGCAAAACCCGCGAGGCATGGGCATATAACACCTTGTCAGCCTTCACCTTCTCGTAGGAGGGCAACAGCACATAGGTCTGCTCCCACGGCTTGGGCCGCGCAGGCTGAACAACCACGGCCTTAGCCTCTGGCTCTGACGAAGCCTTGGCATCAGAATCAGGGGCGCAAGGAGCACCCTCCAGATAGGGATTCGGGATCGGATCGATCCGTCCGAGTTGATCCAGGCGGGAAGAGTCAACACCTTGCCAGCCCGGCAACGCCTCCTTGCGCAACACAGCGGTGCCACGGATGTCCTGCATCTGGGCAACCGAATCGCCGCGGGAAAAGCGATAGGCAATCTCAGCCAACGGGCGTTCGGCGTTACCAAACACCAACAGATCGGCCTTGGCATCAAACAGCACCGAACGACGGATAGTTTCCGACCAGTAATCGAAATGGGCAATGCGTCGCAGCGAGGCCTCAATCCCACCGATGACTACGGGCACATCTGTATAGGCTTCCTTACAACGCTGGGTATAAACCAGCACGGCACGATCGGGGCGTTTGCCACCCTCATTGCCCGGGGTATAGGCATCATCGTGGCGTAATTTTTTATCCGCCGTGTAACGGTTGATCATCGAATCCATATTGCCAGCCGAGACTCCGAAGAAGAGGTTCGGCTTACCCAACGCCATGAAGGGTTCCTTGCTGCTCCAATCCGGCTGGGCAATCATTCCAACCCGAAGACCTTGAGCCTCGAGGAAACGTCCGATCACCGCCATACCAAAGCTAGGATGATCGACATAGGCATCGCCGCTGATGATGATGACGTCGCAGCTATCCCAGCCTAACTGTTTCATTTCGGCACGAGACATCGGCAGAAACGGTGCCGGCTTACCGGTACGGTACTTGGGATAGGAAAAGATAGAGATGTCCGGCTGCTGCATACCACGACGCCTAAGGCAAAAATGGGGCGGCATTATAGCCCGCAGACAAAGTGATGGCGAAGAGTATTTAGCCAGCCACGAAGAGCGAAAGGGATAAAAAAGCACCAAAACACACGCGCCCCCGGGGGAGCGCTTTTACTTGTTTGCTGGTGGAACGAGCCACCAACACCTGCAAGCTTACAGAATGGTTACATTCTCAGCTTGCGGGCCCTTTTGACCTTGGGTCACGCTGAACTGCACGCGTTGACCTTCAGCCAGGGTCTTGAAACCTTGAGCGTTGATTGCTCTGAAGTGTACGAATACATCCGGGCCTTGGTCCTGCTCGATGAAGCCGAAACCTTTAGTCTCGTTGAACCATTTTACCTTGCCAGTGCGGACGTCAGACATAATAAATTTCCTAAGTAACAAATATAACTGTGCCTTGTTTAAGAGGCGGTACAAGCTGAGATGTGTTGACTTACTAAACCTAAACGAGGACGTCCCAAGGGATTGACTTCGTTACCGAACAATAAGCGAGGACACTTTCAAGCTGATTGCATTGTAAGCGAATCCCCTTATAAGTCAAACGCATTATCCGAAAAACCAAATGCAGTTTGTTAAAGAGTGATAAAGCTCTCGCTACCAGTTGATCACAATCGCAACATCCTTATTCGGTATCACTATCTTGCCTCGGAAGATGTTCAACACCGACGTGCAGCAAGTTGCTGGCACCGGGCCGTACGACGAGCCGGGAGAGCTGGCCACCATGATTTCCGGTATCCAGTTCACTGCCGGCGCGAAGGGTCAACGGCCCCTCATGATTGGGATAGGCAACCAGATCCAGTTCCAACTCTCGTCCAGGAGCCAGTTCTATCACCAGAGACTCCGCATCGACCGGGCTCCGCTCCCCGGTTGCAGTGATCAGAAAGGTTGGATAGATCACTTTTTCCCCACGCATCAGGCAGCATCCCAAACCAGAAGGTCGTCGATTAGCTCATTACATTATGGATAATGGTCAGCCCCCAGACCACGGCAGTCAGAGATAACGCCAAAAACACGGCGGCCGATCCCAGATCCTTGGCCCGTCCAGAGAGTTCGTGGTGTTCGGTCCCGACGCGGTCGACAACCGCCTCAACCGCTGAATTCAAGACTTCAACGATCACCACTAACCAGGCCACCACCAGCAGCAAAAGTTGCTGGGTTAATCCCTCCCCCACGACAAAAGCCAGCGGAGTCAAAAACAGCATCAGAATCAACTCCTGCCGGAACGCCGCCTCATGTTGCCAGGCAGAGCAGAGCCCTTTGGCACTATATCCGGTAGCCTTGATGATCCGCGTAAGTCCCGTATTCCCTGGTTTAGCCAACTGACACCTCGTTATTTAATAAAATGGCGCACGATGCTAGCAAAGTAGTCGCCGAAGCTAAACCTCCACCGACATTTCCTTCCCGCCACATTTGCATTAAGGTAACGGACTGCTCGCATGGGGTCTTATTCTCTCCCCCCAAGGAATTTAACATGTCAATCCACACCGATGAACTCAGAACCCAGAAATTAGAAGCCCTGATCACGCCGCGAGAACTGGCACTCGCCACCCCGTTAAGTCATGAGTTGGGGCAACATATCTTGCAAGCCCGTCAAGAGATCGAAGCCATCCTCAGTGGGGCCGATCCACGCCTGCTGGTGATTATTGGTCCCTGCTCCCTGCATGACCCACTGGCAGCGCTGGCCTATGCCAAGCAGCTTGCGCCATTGCGCGCCAAGTATGCCGACAGCCTCTGCATCGTGATGCGCGCCTATTTTGAAAAGCCCCGCACCATAGTCGGCTGGAAGGGACTCATCAACGACCCTTATCTGGATGGTAGTTACAATGTCAATGCCGGACTCAAGTTGGCCCGACAGTTGCTGCATGACATCAATGCGCTCGGCGTCCCCACGGCCACTGAGTTTTTAGATATGGTGACCGGGCAGTATATTGCCGATCTGATTAGCTGGGGCGCGATCGGCGCTCGAACAACCGAAAGCCAGGTCCATCGGGAAATGGCCTCCGCCCTCTCCTGCCCCGTTGGCTTCAAAAATGGTACCGATGGCAACATTCGCATCGCCATCGATGCGGTCCGCGCCGCCGCCCACAGTCACATCTTCAACTCGCCGGACAAAGAGGGCAAGATGACCATCTACCGCACCAGTGGCAATCCGTTTGGTCATGTCATTTTGCGGGGTGGTCGCCGTCCCAACTACGATACCGCCAGTGTCGATGCCGCCTGTGCCGATCTGGCCAAAGCCGGGCTTGCCGAGCGGCTGGTCGTCGATTTCAGCCATGGCAATAGCCAGAAAGACTACAACCGTCAGATGAATGTTGCCGACGATGTCTGCGACCAATTGCGTCGCGGTCGTACCGGTATCGCCGGTGTCATGATCGAGAGTTTTCTCGTCGAAGGACGACAGGATGTGGTGGACGGCCAAGCCCCCCTATTCGGTCAGAGCATCACGGATGCCTGCATCGGATGGGAGCAGACCCAACGCATCCTCAGTCAGTTGCACAGTGCGGCGGGTGAACGGATAGCACGACTGGGCTCTACGACCGCGGCTGGCTAATTAGCCTGGTCAGCAGTTTGTTGTCACTCCTAGCGGCATGAAGAAGGACCGACCCTCGTGGATGAGGCGTTCGGTCCTGATCTGAAACACCCGCGCCAACAAGTCGGCATCGAGTACCGAAACTGGCCCCTCAGCCACCAGTTCGCCCGCCTGCAAGCAGAGCACACCATCGGCATGCGCCAAAGCCAGATTAAAGTCGTGGACCGAGAAGATGATCAGCACCCCGTGCGCCACCAACTCCCGCAACAACTGCAGCAACTGAAGTTGATGATGCCAATCCAAGCCAGCCAGCGGTTCGTCAAGTAGCAGCAAGCGTCCTTGGGGATTGAGCGCCGGCCAGATCTGTAACAATGTTTTGGCAAGCAGCACTCGTTGTTGCTCGCCACCAGAAAGCTGGCAAAAATCCCGCCCCAGCAGCGGAGTCAACTCCAGGCGGGTGACTAATTCGCTGAGTACCAGGCGGATCTGGGCTTCGGTTGCCCCCAGCATGCTGGCCCCCAGGCGAATAACGTCCAGACAACTGATGGGTAGCAGAGCGTCCGAGCGTTGCGGCAACATGGCCCGCACCCGGGCTGCCGACCCCATATCCAGATCAAGCAAAGCAAGCTGTTGCAGTCGCACGCAGCCATCAGCAGCCACCAGATTCGCCAGCGCCGAGAGCAGGGTGGATTTACCACTGCCATTGGGCCCGATCAGGGCGATGAGCCCCGGAGTTACACAGTGCCAGTTCAGTGGCGCCAAACGCCCCTTGATGCCGAGATTACAGATTTCAAGCATGGCGTCGCACCAATAGATAGATCAGCAGCGGAGCACCCAACGTCGCCGTCAGGATGCCAACCGGCAATTCGCCGCTCGGCAGTATGTTGCGGGATAACAGATCAGCCAGCAGCAGCGTCGAAGCCCCCGCCAGCAAAGAGGCGCTCAACACAAAGTGAGCACTGCCGCGCCCCAGCAGTCGCATCAGATGCGGGATCAGCAGACCAATGAAACCAATCGAGCCAGCCATCGCCACCGCAAAACCGCTGAGCAGGCAGACTGCCAGCACCAGTTGCCAGCGCAGACGCTGCAGATCCAACCCCATCAATTGGGCCTGGGCATCCCCCAATTGCAACAGACTCAACGCCTCGCGACGCATCAACAACCACCCCATGACGGCCAGATAAGGCAACCACCACCAGGTCGGTTGTGCTTGTCCATAAGCCAGACTGCCCATCATCCAGAACATAATTTCGCGCAATGACTGGTCATTGGAAAAGTAGAGCAGCCAGGTGGTCACGGCACTACCGCACATGCCAATCGCCACTCCGAGCAAGAGCAGACGGACATTATCCAGCCGCCCCCGTCGGGAAAGAAGTAACAGGGCTCCGGTCACCAGCAAGGCCCCAATAAAAGCAGAGAGGGAGAGTCCCCACGGTGGCAGCAACCAACCAAACTGCTGGCTGACAAACAGCGCCAGCACCGCCATCAGGGAGGCACCGCTGGAAACGCCGATCAGTCCCGGCTCCGCCAGTGGATTGTGCAACAGCGTCTGTAGCACACAACCGGAGATGGCCAAACCGGCCCCCAGCAGCACAGCCAGACATGCACGCGGCAGCCGTAGTTGCAGCAAAACCTGCTGGGCCAGCGTCGAAGAACCATCCGTCGCCCACAACTGATACAAAGAGACGGGCCCAATCACCAGACTCAAGACAAACAACACCAGTAACAACAGCGTCAACAACCACAACCAGCTCCGCTGAAGCCGACGTTGCTGGAGAAATAACGAATCCACCACTCATACCCATCCGTTGATGCAGGCGACCATAGTAGCAGTCGACACCCCGCAACGCATCAAGCCTCCCGTTGCACGCTTGGCATCAATCTGCGAAAGCCGGCTGACAACTTTTGCTTCGTTCACAACATTGCGTTATAACGCATCGATCTGGCTCAGGAGTAACAACAATGCACCCCATTTTTATCAGTTCGCTACTGCTTGTGTGCAGTAACGTCTTCATGACATTTGCCTGGTATGCCCACCTCAAGGAGATGAGTCATAAACCCTGGATCATCGCCGCCCTCATCTCCTGGGGGATAGCGCTATTCGAGTATCTGATCCAGGTGCCCGCCAACCGCATCGGCCACACCAGCCTGAGTGTCGGCCAACTCAAAATCTTGCAAGAGGTCATCGCACTGACTGTCTTCGTCCCGTTCTCGGTGCTCTATCTCAAAGAGCAGATCAAACTCGACTACCTGTGGGCCGGCTTATGCATCCTGGGTGCCGTCTTTTTTGTCTTCCGGGAAAAGCTGTTTGCGAACTAAGCCGTATAACCGATTGATCATTTTGCAGTAGACTGCCACTTCAACAAGACCCACCTATCAAAGCCGGTCGCAGGCGACTAGGCTCATAAGAAAAAGAATGGAGTGAGCAAGACATGGAGCTTGATCAAATGTTAGAAATCCTGGCCACCCAGGATGGTTCAGACCTTTATCTCGCCACCGGGGCACCGCCCTGTGCCAAGTTTCAAGGCGTTCTCAAGACGCTGACCGATACCCCCCTGGCGCCGGGGGATGTCGCCCGCATCGCCCACGACATCATGGACGAAGAGCAACGTCTGGCATTCGAGCGGGATCTGGAGATGAACCTGGCGCTGTCACTGCACAAGGTGGGCCGCTTCCGGGTCAATATTTTCAAGCAGCGCAATGAAGTCTCTATCGTCGCGCGGAATATCAAGCTGGATATCCCCTCGTTCAAGGATCTATTCCTGCCACCAATCCTGTTGGATGTGGTCATGGAAAAACGTGGTCTGGTACTGTTTGTCGGTGGTACCGGCTCCGGGAAATCAACCTCGCTCGCCGCCCTGATCGACCA
>JAYRLO010000331.1:0-2798 GCA_041905215.1 Aeromonadaceae bacterium | reverse complement strand
CAGCCTCAACTGCCCCCTGTATGCCAAGGGCGACTGAATCCGGCCTACCCGCCACCAAACGACAAGACCGCCCGAGGGCGGTCTTGTCATATCCGACGGGCCAACGCTTAGCGTTGCCGCTGCAGGGTCTCAAACCGATAGGCGTATGGATTCTTCTCGTCGGCCGAATGAGTGCTGTGCTCAATCTGCAGCCATTCATAGCCAGAGTAATCGGGGAAGAAGGTATCCCCCTCGACGGCCAGCTCGATATGGGTCAGATAGAGGCGATCGGCACGAGGCAGCGCCTCGGCGTACAGCTGACCACCACCGATGATCATCACCTCGTCGTAATCGGCCAGCCTCGCCAACGCAGCATCCAGCGAAGGGGCAACCTCCACATCGGCAGCCTGCCACTCAGGATTTCGACTGATGACCAGGTTGCGTCGGCCAGGCAATGGGCGGCCAATCGACTCGAACGTACGGCGCCCCATCACCACAGGCTTACCCAAGGTGACGGCCTTGAAATGGCGCAGATCGGCTGGCATATGCCAAGGCATCGCATTACCACACCCAATCACACGTCGGTTAGCCATGGCGACAATCAATGAAATCAGCATCTCAAACTACTCACACAATCGGACGGTTGCGATAAATGATTAAGGGAGGGATCGCCAGACCAAAACTCAGCGCCATCAGGATGAACAGCGTCTTCAGACCGTTCTCGATTGCCGCACTGATCAGGTGGGCGCTGGCCCCCTCGTTACTGTTCATGCTGAGCACCGCAATGATGGTATTGAACGCAAACTTCCCCGGAATCATCGGAATAATACATGCGACCGTAAAGATCGGCCGCGGCGCCAGCAGACGACGCGACAGATAGACAAACACCAGACTGACGAAGCTGCTCGCCGCCAGGGTGGCCCACTCAATCGGCATACCATAATGCACCAGCACCATGCGCATGCTATGAGCCAGAGCGCCAACCAGGGCGCAATATTTCAAGAAGCGGGGCGGCACCGAGAACAACATGGCAAAACCGACGGCCGGAATCGCCGACCAAAATGCATCCCACAGGGCGTGTAATACCAACTCTTTCATGGTGCCCACCCCCAGACTCCGGTCAACTTCATGGCCAGAACGATACCCGTCGTCGCACTGAGGGTCAGCATGGTCGCCGTCAACCAACGAGCCAGCCCCATGTTGTAATACCCCTTGACCACATCCAGCATGGCATTGATGAGCGGAAAGCCAGGGACCAGCAACAATACGCAAGCGGCCATCGCCAGCTCGGGTTGCTCCCCACACGAATAGGTGGTTGCCAGGCTGGCGATCAGAGTGGCAACAAAGGCGGTCGCACAAAAATTCAGTAAGGGGCTGAAGTGGCGATGAGCAATCTCTTGGCGCACGAACATGCCCACGGAAGAGGCCAAGCACGTCGTCATAAAGACGGGCCAATCCCCACCAAACAACAGGCTGAAACTGCCACAGGAGAGACCAATCATCAAAACGATGTGCCAACGGTTGTAGCGAAATGGCTTGATCGACTCGAGACGAGCACGCACATCCGCGGTATTTTCCAGCATCTTCTTCTCGGCCAGAATACAGATGCGCTGGATCTCGCAAAGAACCTGCATGTTGATGCCGAACTCGTGGATCCGGCGCGTCGTGGTGATGCAGGAGCCGTGATTCAGCGTCGTCAGGATCACGGCGCTCGGCGTGATCGCCATCTCAACACTCTCCATGCCGAGTGTCTTTCCCAATCGGCAGGTGGTCTGCTCGATGATCCGACTCTCGGCACCACACGAGGCGAGCATCTGTGCCGTTTTAACCAGGACGCGAGTGACTTCCGTCTGCTCCTCTCGCGTCAAATGTTTCTGCTCTTGCATCACATTCATCCTTGAAGGTGTCTTTTCCCAGCGATGGCCGCATTATAACGGTATTAGCCACTGGGTCGCTAACCGATCTCACCGATTGTCCGTCGTCAGGCTCAACCCACGGATCAACTTCTCCAACGCCGCAATCTGCAAGCTGGTCTGGTAGATCAACCAGGAGTAACCATAAGCATTCAACGACTGACTCTGCTGTTCACCGAGACTATCCAACATCTGCTGCTTCAGCTGCAAGCCGGCCTCCGAAGCCGGTTCAGGGAGCAGACTCTCCTCACCGGCACAGAAGCGAGCAAATGTCGTGAGCCGCTCCCCGAGACTGCGAGCCTGCAGACTGATGGCGTATTGCTGCAAGATGGCCTGCGCGCTGGCGCTGTTTTCCCAGCGGCTCTGCGCCAATAACTCCAGCAGCAACAGACACCGATCCTGAACCTCAACCAGCTGTTCCAGTTCCCGGCCACAGGAACGCAGGGCTCGGCTCTCGAGACGCACCGAGTTCAATAGTCCTTTTTGCCGCTGCACCGAGCGTTGTAGCTGCTTGAGCCGACTGCGAGTCTGGAGCGGCTTATGAACATTCGGTGACAGGTGACTCTGCCAGATATGAGACATGCCGCGAAGCGACTGCGCCAACAACCAGCGCCACTCGTTGCGGGCTCGCAGCGGTAAGACACATTGCGACACCACGATCGCAATCAGACAGCCGAGCAGAATATTGGCGGTACGCCAGATAGCCTCTTGGATACCGTGCTCACCACCATCCAGCACTATCATCAGCGTGAATCCAGCGACCAGATAGGCATAACTCATCTTGCCACTCGCCCGCCAGGTAATGAAAGCGATCGCCAGCAGTGCCAACAGGCCACTGTATACTGGGTCACTCGTCACATAGAGAATGAGAATGCCGTAAGCAGCCCCGAATAGAGTGCCAATCAC
>JAYRLO010000330.1:0-2806 GCA_041905215.1 Aeromonadaceae bacterium | reverse complement strand
CAGATCTGCGGGCGCCATTCATAGATGGTACAGAGCAGGGTATTGCGATCCAGAGCGACACACCAGCCATCGTCACCTTGGGCCATGAAGGTCATACCATTTTCATCCTCTTCCACATAGCGCTCTGGCACGCGCGGATCGCCGAGTACCAGCACGGGCATACGGCAGCAGCAGGCGCCGCAGTCATGGCACGTGATGGTGGCATCGACGCCGGTTTCATCCACGGGGATCCGGTGGTTGGGTTGAATACGCATAATGCCTCGAAACGAAAGTGGGGTTGTCTGCCCGGCAGCAGAGTGTTCAGGGGTCACCATACGCTGTTTTGCGCGATTTTTTGCTCTTTTTACGCAATCGCTTGGTATTTGGTCACCAACGTCGGCACGCTGCACCGAAGACCACCATGGATCATGGCTGGATCGCCGTGAAGTATGGTGCATCCTGGATATGCATCGGCAATAGACGATTGGGTCAACAAAGCCATTGGGCTATGATATTGCTCCGGATGGGCGGCCAGCCCGCGACATCAGCAAACTAAGGATACTGACAGTGCAACATCTGATTCAAAAATGGCATGTGCCTTATCTGAGCTTTTTCTCTCGCGACCTGTATCGGGATGTCGCCATTCGCTGGACAGGCAGTGGCCTGGGCTATCTGTTCCTGCTGCTGTGTGTCACCAGTATCCCCCTGACATTCCAACTGGCGACGGCGCTTGAACAGATCAAAGTGGTGTATATGCAGCATGTGATCGACAAGTTGCCACCCTTGCAGATCGAACAAGGGGTTCTCACCACCGATGTGCAACAGCCCTACGTGATTCACCTGCCGGAAATGGAAGAGCCATTCCTGGTGATCGATACCCGCGGTACCCCCGCTGGCGAGGATGAATTTCAGGCGCCGGTGGTGCTGCAGGCCGATCGGATGATCATCGACAATCAGGGGGAGGTGCGCAGTTATCCGTTCGAGAATATCTCCGAGTTTACCCTCGACAAGGCTGAACTCTCGGCCTGGGTTGATAAGGTGATGGGCTATGTCAAGCCGCTGGCTTATCTGCCGGTTCTTGCCAGCGAGTTTATCTATCGGGCTCTGCAGGCGGTGATCTACGCGGTGGGCGGCCTGGTGTTTGCTGCCTGGTTGAAGGTCCGATTGCCCTATGGCGTACTCTTGCGCCTGAGCTGTGTGGCGCTGACCCCTGGCTTGCTGTTGGGGTTCCTGATGAGCTGGCTCGGGATCAATTTCGACCTGCTGGGGCTGCTGCTGTTTTTAGTGACCCAGGGCTATCTCTTCTTCGCCATTCAGAGCGTGGCTCGGCAACCGGGCAATTCGACCCCGGACGATATTCTCATCGTCTAATCTAGCGGCTTTTACCCGAGACTCAGCACTTCGTTGCGATGCCCATGGGTATTCATGGGCATCGCAGAAGTCAGCCATCCAGAGGCTCTTTTCGGGTAAGCCGATGGTGGCATTGGTTTTTTTGATCTGAGTTCAGGCCTGTCCCGGCCAGCTGGCGTATGATCTCCCCTCGGTTTCCCATGTCAGAGATGACTATTGCCATTAGCCTGAGGGCTCCATGTACAACCTATCCCAACGCCATCTGCTCAAGATCTGCAGCGCCTTCCGCGATGCTTGCATCGTCGAACCCTACACCCGCTCCCGTCTGCTTAAGGATCTGATTGCTGGCCTCACGGTCGGTATCATTGCCATCCCATTGGCGATGGCCCTGGCGATTGCCAGTGGTGTGCCGCCACAATATGGCCTCTATACCGCCATCATCGCCGGTATTGCCATCGCCGTGACGGGTGGCTCGCGCTATAGCGTCTCTGGCCCGACGGCGGCCTTCGTGGTCATTCTCTATCCGGTTTCACAGCAGTTCGGTGTGGCCGGTCTGCTGATGGCGACTCTGTTTTGCGGCATCATGCTGACCCTGATGGCGGTTGGTCGTTTGGGGCGATTGATCGGTTACATTCCGCTGCAGGTGACCCTCGGCTTTACCATGGGGATCGGCATCGTGATTGCGACCCTGCAGCTTAAAGATTTTTTTGGCCTCACGATCACCGAGATGCCGGAGAAGTATCATCAGAAAGTGGCCGCTCTGTGGCACGCCCTGCCCACTCTGCAGTGGGGTGACACCCTGGTGGGTGCGGTCACCCTGGCGGCGTTGATCCTCTGGCCACGACTGAAGCTGCGTATTCCGGGGCATCTACCTGCTGTGTTGCTCGGCATGCTGGTGGCCTGGTTGGTCGGCTTTGCCGATCAGGATGTGGCAACCATCGGTAGTCGATTCACTTTCATGTTACCCAACGGCGAACTGGGCCATGGTATTCCGCCATTTGCCCCGTCGTTTGTGTTGCCGTGGAATCTTCCTGGGCCTCATGGTCAGCCGCTCAACTGGGATCTGGTGACCATCGAACGGCTGCTGGTCGCCGCCTTCTCGATGGCCATGCTCGGTGCCATCGAATCCTTGCTGTGTGCCGTGGTTCTCGATGGAATGACGGGTAAGAAACATCACTCCAACGGCGAGCTGTTGGGGCAGGGGATCGGCAACATATTGGCCCCCTTCTTCGGTGGTATCACGGCAACGGCCGCCATAGCCCGCTCGGCGGCGAATGTGCGTGCCGGTGCGACATCCCCGGTCGCCGCGGTGATCCATGCACTGGTCGTGTTGCTGGCTATCTTGCTGTTGGCCCCTTGGCTCTCCTGGCTGCCACTCTCGGCGATGGCAGCCCTGTTGTTGATGGTGGCCTGGACCATGAGCGAGGCCCACAAGGTGGTCGACCTCTGTCGTCCGGCGCCGGTGACCGAGGTGCTG
>JAYRLO010000036.1:15528-15920 GCA_041905215.1 Aeromonadaceae bacterium | reverse complement strand
TGGGTCAAATGGGGGCGGATTATAACACGCCAAATCCATAGATCCGCTCATCGCGAATATAATCGGCGACCTTTTGTGGTAGCTGAGCGGTAGGGAGCTCGCCGGTGGCGATCCGGGCGCGCAACTCGGTGGCAGAGAATGCCACGGGCTGGTTCTGCATCCAGAGCACATAGCCTGCGAGCCGCTCATGGATGGCCAGAGGGGATGACGCCCGATGGCTCGCCACAAAACTGGCCAGCTCCTCGGGTAGTTCTGCTTGCCAGCCGGGTCGCGTGCTGACGATCAGATGGGCATAGTCGGTCAGTTCGCGCCAGCGGTGCCAGCTGGGCAGAGCGAGTAGCGAGTCCAGACCAAGCAAAAAACAGATGGGGGTGTCCGGTAGCTCGGCTCTG
>JAYRLO010000036.1:0-15518 GCA_041905215.1 Aeromonadaceae bacterium | reverse complement strand
TGTAGGAGGGGGTTGAACGGCGCAACTCGCGATCGTCAACCCGAAATCCCGGATAGTCAGCCGCGGCTAACCGAACCATGGTCAGGCGTTGCTGGCTGGTCGCGAGCGGTTGCGGTCTGTGAGGCGGAATATGGTTGGGCATCAGCCGCAGCTCGGTCAGTTGCAGGCTCTGCATCGCCTCAAGCGCCGGTTGCAGGTGACCCAAGTGGATTGGGTCAAAGGTTCCCCCGAGGATGCCAATGGCGCGTTTCATGCCAGCAAAAACTCCAGAGCCTTGCGATCGCGAAAGCCCAGACAGAGGCTCTGCAGCAGTAACCAGGCCTCCTCCTGATCGAAGCGGCGTACCGCCTGGTCGAGTCGGGCTGTGACGGCGATCAGTTGTTGCAGATGCGCCAGATCCAGTCGTTGTAGAGCCCCTTGCAGCAGCGGTTGGCGACTCTGCCAGACACGGGCTTGTTCCAGCAGTGGCCCAAGGGGCTTGCCTTGCTGCATGGCCAGTTGCAGCCGCAGCAGTTGCTCCAACTCCCGCGCCAGGCTCCAGGCCAGCATACCGGCTTCAACACCTTCCCCGCGCAGCTGTAACAACATCCGTTGCGCCCGGTTGACCTTGCCTTCGAGCAGGGTGTCGATGAGCTGGAACGGCGTGAAGTGATTCTGGCGGGTGACGTTTTCCTGCAGCGCCAGCAGGCCAAGGGGCTGGGGGAGGTTGAGCAGAGCCAGCTTTTCCAACTCCTGATTGGCACCGAGCAGGTTGCCCTCGAAGGCGTGACAGAGAAACTGCACCGCCTCTTTTTGCAACTTGACGCCGATTTGCTGCGCTCGATTCTGCATCCAGCGCGGGAAGAAACGGGCATCGGGAAACGCGATCGGGATATAGACACCCTGGCGAGTCAGGTTATCGAACCACTTGGCTTTGGTTTGGGCGGCGGAGAGGCGAGGGCCTTGCAGGATCAGCAGCAGATCCGGATGCAGTGCGGCTGTGATGGCCGCGATGCGTTCTGCCCACTCTTTCGGTGTTTTTTCACCCAGTTCGAGTTCAAGGATTTGCCGATTGGCGAACAGGCTGAGTGCCTGGCAGCAGTCCTGGATCTGATCCCAATCCGGATTGTCATCCATGCTAAAGCTGTAGCGTTCGGTGAACCCTTGGGCGTTGGCTGTCTGCCGGATCTGATCGATGACCTCCATCTTCTGCAACGGTTCGTCGCCAAAGACGAGATAGCAGGGCTTGAGCCCTGCTTTGAGGTGCGCTGCGAGCTGTTCGGCGTAGATCCGCATCAGAAGGTCACGCGGCTGAGCTGGATCAGGATCAGATCAGCGGTCTGCTCCTGCATCTCGCGGGTCCGTTGCTCCTGTTCTCGACTCGATGCCAGGGCTTCAGAGCTCTTGTTGAGGAAGTTTCGACTGAAGGAGGCTGTGAACTTTTGCGGTTCATGATCGGGTACTGTGATGGTGTACTCGGTAGTGAACTGCATGTTGTATTCAACGGCCTGTGAGTGACTGTCGACGGAGACCACCTGGTTTTGCACCTGGATGTTGCCGATAGTCAGTTGTGGCACGTTTTCGCCGCCAGCGACCAGATCGATGCGGGCGCGTTTCAAGCGGGTCGCCACCAGACGGTAGAGATCGCTCTTGTTGTCGCCGATCAGTTGCAGCTGATGGAGCTGGGTGGGGAGTAGCTCCCCACCGCGCATGTGAAAGCCACAACCGCCGAGCAGCAGGCCGAGCAGGGGTAACCACAGCCAGCGCCAGAGGCGGCGCGGCTGGGAGTGGATGCGTTTGCTTGGCCAGGCTGGGCGCATGGTCACCTCTTAGGCCACAACCAGGTTCAGCAGTTTGCCCGGCACATAGATGGCCTTGCGAACTTCTTTGCCTTCGGTGAATTTGATGACGGTGGCATCGGTGAAGGCCAGAGCCTTGACCTGCTCCTCGGTGGCGTCAGCGGCCACCGTGATCTTGCCACGTACCTTGCCGTTGACCTGCACCACCACCAGCTTCTCGTCTTCGACCAGAGCGGCGCTATCCGCGACCGGCCACAGGGCCTCATCGACGGTGCCTGTGCCACCCAGCGCCTGCCACAGGGCGAAGCCGATGTGCGGGGTGATGGGGTAGAGCATCAAGACGACATTGCTCAGCACTTCCTGGGTCAGGGCGCGATCCTGCTCTGACTCTTGTGGTGCCTTGGCCAGACGGTTCATCAGCTCCATGATGGCCGCGATGGCGGTGTTGAAGGTTTGACGGCGACCGATATCGTCGGAAACCTTGGCGATGGTCTTGTGCAGCTCACGGCGCAGGGTCTTCTGTTCACCCGTGAGGCTGGCGACATCCAGTGCGACAACCGGGCCACGGGCGGTGTGCTCGGCAACGGCCTTCCACAGACGACGCAAGAAGCGTTGTGCCCCTTCGACGCCGGATTCCTGCCATTCCAGAGTCAGATCCGCCGGGGAGGCGAACATCATGAACAGACGGACGGTATCGGCGCCGTAACGCTCCACCATCAACTGCGGATCGATGCCGTTGTTCTTGGACTTGGACATCTTGGTCATGCCGGCGTGGACGACTTCGCGACCCTCGTTGTCGACGGCCTTGGTGATGCGCCCCTTCTCGTCGCGCTCGACTTTGACATCCACCGGGCTGACCCAGATGCGGGCGCCATGTTCGGTGTAGTAGAAGGCATCGGCCAGCACCATGCCCTGACAGAGCAGGCGAGTGAAGGGCTCATCGCTCTTGACCATACCGGCATCGCGCAGCAGCTTGTGGAAGAAGCGGGCATACAGCAGGTGCATACAGGCGTGCTCAATACCACCGATGTATTGATCGACCGGCAACCAGTGGTTGGCGCGCTCGCTGTCGAGCATGCCGTCTTGATAGTCTGGCGAGCAGTAGCGGGCGTAGTACCAGGAGGACTCCATGAAGGTGTCGAAGGTGTCGGTTTCCCGCAACGCCGGTTGGCCGTTGTAGCTGGTCTTGGCCCACTCGGCATCAGCCTTGAGCGGGCTCTGCACGCCGTCCATCACCACATCTTCGGGCAGGATCACCGGCAGCTGGTCGGCGGGAGCCGGGACGACGGTACCATCTTCGAGGGTCAGCATCGGGATTGGGGCACCCCAGTAACGCTGACGGGAGACGCCCCAGTCACGCAGACGGAAGTTGACGGTGCGCTTGCCCTTGCCCAGGGCTTCAAGCTTGGTGCAGATGGCATCGAAGGCGGCCTGGAACTCCAGGCCATCGAATTCGCCGGAGTTGAACAGCACGCCCTTCTCGGTGTAGGCCGCGGCGCTGATGTCCAACTCGCTGCCATCGGCAGGGCGGATGACGCCACGAATTTCCAGACCATACTTCTGGGCAAACTCGAAATCGCGCTGATCGTGGGCCGGAACCGCCATGACGGCGCCGGTGCCGTAATCCATCAGCACGAAGTTGGCGACCATGATCGGCACGCGGCGACCATCGAGTGGGTGCAGGGCATACAGGCCGGTGGCCATCCCCTTCTTCTCCATGGTGGCGAGCTCGGCTTCGGCCACCTTGGTGTTCTTGCACTCTTCGATGAAGTGCGCCAGGGCCGGATTTTGCTCGGCGGCGCGCTTGGCCAGCGGGTGACCGGCGGCCACGGCCACGTAGGTGACGCCCATCAGGGTATCCGGACGGGTGGTGTAGATGTCGAAGTGTTCGTCATTGCCGTCCACGGCAAAGGTCATGGTCAGACCTTCGGAGCGGCCGATCCAGTTGCGTTGCATGGTCTTGACCATCTCCGGCCAGCCATCGAGCTTGTCCAGATCGGTCAGCAGCTCTTCGGCATAGGCGGTGATCTTGATGAACCACTGCGGGATCTCTTTTTGTTCGACCGGGGTGTCACAACGCCAGCAGCAGCCATCTTGCACCTGCTCGTTGGCCAGCACGGTCTGATCGTTCGGGCACCAGTTGACCGAGGAGGTCTTCTTGTAGACCAGCCCCTTGTTATACAGCTCGGTGAAGAACCACTGCTCCCAGCGGTAGTACTCCGGGGTGCAGGTGGCGACTTCACGATCCCAGTCGTAGCCCAGACCCAGCATCTTCAGCTGGCCCTTCATGTACTCGATGTTCTCGTAGGTCCACTTGGCCGGAGCGGTATTGTTCTTGATGGCGGCGTTTTCAGCCGGCAGACCGAAGGCATCCCAACCGATGGGCTGCATCACATTCTTGCCGTTCAAGCGCTGGTAACGGGAGATGACATCACCGATGGTGTAGTTGCGCACATGCCCCATGTGTAGGCGACCTGACGGGTAGGGGAACATGGAGAGGCAGTAGAACTTCTCTTTGTCGACCTTTTCCATGGCTTTGAAAGTCAGATTCTTGGTCCAGTGCTGCTGTACGGCAGGTTCCAGATCCTGGGGATTATAATGTTCTTGCATGGCTGACATCAGTGACATCCGATATGTGTGAATTGGATAGGCTATCCTGTTGGAAAATGGCCATAGAATACTGATAAACCCCCCCGCCAACAATAGCGTTGGTCCGGGGGAGGCCTCCGGTACCGTCTCATTCCGGTCCGGTTGCAGACAAGGAGCCTGACTATGCCTAAACAACAGCAAGGTTATGAAGCCTTTATCGAACGTCTGAAGGCCGAATGGCAGGCCGCGGATCCGGAGGCGTCGTTGCTTCAGCTCATCGAGCGGACGCAGGCCTATCTGGTGGCGGCCGAGACCCTGACCAAAGATGAGTTGGCCCTCATTGCCCAATATGTCAAAGAGGATCTGCGGGAGTTTGAGGAGGCTCCGGGCGGATACAAGGACTCAGCCTTCTACAATGCGTTGCAGGAGTCAGTCTGGGGGTGGTTGCTGGAGCTGACCGATCGCACCCAGCTGGAGTGGCGCGCCGTACTCGATGAGGTGCAGCACAAGGGGGTGTATCGAGTCGGCGATCGCATGGCGCTGGGGGTGCTGGTCTGTAACCAGTGTGGTCATCGTCATCTGGTGCTGCATCCGGAACGGATTGTCAGTTGCATCGAGTGCAGCGGCGAGGAGTTCAGTCGCGAGGCGTTGACCCCCTGAGCCGATACTCCCCGCTGATATTCTCCGATAATACAGGGCGCCTCGAGCGCCCTTGTTTTTGGCTCGCTTTGGCTGGTGAGCTCGATGGGCTTAGAGTGCTGAACGGGTCAGAAATTCCGAGCTGGTCGGGTGGTTTTCTCGTTATCCATCAACAAACTACTTATTTGTGCGTTGCGGGTGCGATGGAAGTTGAATTTTTATCCGGTTCGGGGAAAAATGCCCCCGCCCGGTCGAGAGCTTGGTCACACCTTCGTATGTGACGGACAGGCCGTGTGCCGCCCAACTGTGGCTCAATTGCTTGGATCAGAAAACCTCACAGGAATTTTATGAACATCCTTCGCTCTTCCGCTGCCGCCCTGATGGCTGCTGCGACCCTCATCAGCCTGCCCGCCGTGGCCGTTGAATACGGATTGCCGGAAAAAAACAGTCGTTTAGTCGGTGAAAACATGGAATATGTGGTTCCAGCCGATAGCAACCAGCCGCTGGAAGCGATTGCTGCTCAGTATCAAATTGGTCTGACCAATATGCTGGAAGCCAACCCTGGCGTCGATCCTTACCTGCCGAAGCCGGGTAGCAAGCTGGTCATTCCGCATCAGTTGATCCTGCCGGATGCCCCTCGTGAAGGCATCGTCATCAACGTTGCCGAGATGCGTCTTTACTACTATCCGAAGGGCAAGAATGTGGTCGAAGTGCTGCCCATCGGTATCGGCCAGTTGGGTACCGACACGCCAGAAAACTGGGTGACCACGGTTCAACGCAAGAAGGCGAACCCGACCTGGACCCCGACTGCCAAGGTACACGCCGAATATGCCGCCAAGGGTGAGCCGCTACCGGCTGTGGTTCCTGCCGGCCCGGAAAACCCGATGGGGCTGTTTGCCCTGTATATCGGCCGCCTGTATGCCATTCACGGCACCAACGCCTCCTTCGGTATCGGTCTGCGCGTCAGCCACGGTTGCGTGCGTCTGCGCAATGACGACATCGAATATCTGTTCAAGCAGGTTCCGGTCGGTACACGTGTGCAGTTTGTCAACCAACCGGTCAAGGCATCCGTCGAGCCGGATGGCAGCCGCTACCTGGAAGTGCACCAACCGCTGTCGCGGACTCATGAAGAGTTGAACTCGACTATCGCCGCACCGTTGCCGATGACTCCGGCCATCACGCGCTTCATCGCTCATGCCGATACCGACTCTCAGGTCGTCAAGACTGCCCTGGAAGATCGGACTGGTCTGCCGGTGCGTCTGAATCCGCAGATGACAGCCAGCCAGATGTAACCCCTGCGACTTGCGCGGTATCACCATACGGCTGAGTCGCCATCGGCTCACAAAAAAGCCACAGCATTCGTGCTGTGGCTTTTTTCGTTGCATGCCTCGCTCTTGCCGCTGCGTCGGTTTGCTAGGCCATCACGACGCGATCCCGTCCGGCAGCCTTGGCACGATACAGCGCCTGATCGGCTCGATTGAGCAGGATCACCGAGCCCTCTTTTTGATATTCGGCAACGCCGCCACTGAGCGTTATGGCAATAGACTGGCCATTGGCCTGAATATCCAGAGCGGCTACTGCCAGCCTGATTTTTTCGGCCAGCGCACAGGCGGCGAGACCATCGCAGTCAGGCAATACCACCAAAAACTCTTCACCGCCCCAGCGGCAAATGACATCAGACTGACGGACAGTTGCCAGCATGGTCTGAGCCACCTTGCGAATGACCATGTCGCCGACATTGTGACCAAAGCTGTCATTCACATTCTTAAAGAGGTCAATATCGAACAGGATCACCGAGACATCCTGCTGCTGGCGGCGAGCCTGCGCGACCAATTGGTCAAAGGTTGTTTCAAACACCTGACGGCTGATCATGCCTGTGAGCTTGTCCGTGGAGGCCATCTGCTCGATGCGGCGCTGATAGCGTCCCAGTGTCAAATTGGCAATTAGCAGTATCCCTATCGTCACCAGGGCACTGAGCAGCAGATTGCCCCAGAGTGTCTGCTGTAACGCGCCTTCACCCTCATGACTGGCCTGCTCCACCATCAGATACCATTTGAACTCCGGAACCAGACGGCTGTTGAGGTAAATCTGCTTGCCTTGCCGCTCGTACTGATAAGAGCCGCCAGGGCTGGTCAGGATCTGAGTGGCCTGCGGGGCCAGTGCCGGATCGCTCTGAATGGTCTCGGGGCCTTGGTCGTTCTGACCATGTAGCGCGATCCGCCCTTGCCGATCAATAAAATAGACCCTGCGGCTGTAGCGTTGTTGGTATTTTTCAATCAGTTCGCGAACCTTATCCACGGCTAGACCAACACCGGTGACACCGATGAGCTTCTTGTTGAAGTCATAGACCCGATAATTCACAAACACGGTTGTTTTGCTGCGATCGGCGGTATCTGTATCGATATTGATCTCGAACTCTTCGCCAGCTGGCAGATCCCGAACACGGAAATACCACTGATCCTCAGGGTTTTTGGCGCTGACCGTTTTCAATACCCCGCTGGAGTGGTAGTAACGCCCGCTCTTCTCGGAGACATAAAAGCTGGTGACGGTGCCGAAGCGTTCCTGCAGCTCCTTGAGATAGCGCACCATGGGTTCAGCATTGCGCTCGTCACTCAAGGCCCAGTCCCGCAAAAAGGTATCATGGGCCATCAAGGAGGAGATGAAGATGGGGCGCAGCAGATCTTGCTGAATTTCGGAATAGATGTTGTCACTGGTCAACGGCAGCGTATTGGATTCGATCTGCTCACTCAGTGAGTGATGAGCGACCTGGTAACTACTCCAGCTGGTCAGAAAAAACGCGGTGATCAACACGAGGGTCAGTACCCAGATAAATTTACGCTTATCACTCCAAAGCGCCTTTGGCATCGCTTCTCTCCTTGCGATCGCTCTGCGTCGATCCTGTTCTTATAAACGGCATATTGCCAAGTAGGGGGCGGGCGATCGGTTGACGTCCCCGCCATTTTAGGCAACCAGTGTACACACCTGCTGTCAAATACGACAGGGAGCTCGGAGCCGGCTCTTTCTTCCGCGGCCACAAAAGCAACGAGCCCCGTTGCGGGGCTCGTACTCATCGGTTGATGTGGGGGATCAGGCTTGGGTCTGGCGGCGTTGCCAGAAGACCAACCCCAGTGCCAGCACAACCCAACCGATCAGCGGCCAACTTCCGAAACGGTTGTAGGGGGTCTGCCCCTGAGCCGGTGCCACGTCAACCCGCAGTACCTGCTGCTGGAACTGGGGCAGCATCTTGATGGGTTGCCCCTTGGCATCGATGGCCAGGGTGACGCCGCTGTTGGTGGCGCGGATCACCGGCTTGGCAAACTCGACGGCCCGCATGCGGGTGATGTCCATATGTTGCCAGGGGCCATGGGAGGTGCCGAACCAGGTATCATTGCTCACCGTCAGCAGATAGTCGGTATCGGCATGGACGTTCTGACGTAACTCGTCGGAGAAGGCCATCTCGTAGCAGATGGCGGTGGCAAAGCGGTGGCCCTGCACCAGGATGTTCTCTTGCGCGTCGGCACCTCGACTGAAGGAGGACATCGGCAGGTTGAAGAAGGGGGCTATCGGACGTAGCAGTTCACCGAACGGTACGAATTCACCAATCGGCACCAGGTGGCGTTTGTAGTAGCGATTGCCTTGGGCGTACTGATAGCTCTGTTTGCCCGCCTCGTCGATCTGCCCCATGCCGATGACGCCGTTATAGAAGCGGCGTTGGGTCATGTCCAGATACTGGATGCCGGTCAGGAATCCGGTGTGGTGTTCACGCATGGCGCCATCGAGATTGACCAGAAACTCCTGCATCTCGTTTTCCAGCGCGGGAACGGCGGACTCGGGCCAGACGATGACGTCGGCATCCTGATGGTCGCGGCTCATGTCCAGATAGCGCAGCAGGGTCGGGCGTATGTTCTTCGGATCCCACTTGGCCTCTTGGGCGATGTTGGCCTGTACCAGGGCGAAGTTGAGCGGCTTGCCCTCTTGGGTCCACTGAATGGTCTGCAAGCCAGCACCCGCGGCGAACAGGGCCAGTGGCAGCAACAGCCAGTGGGGTTTGCGTTCATGCAGGGTCAACAGCAGGGCGCCGCTGCTGAGCAGCAGGGCCAGGGTGATACCCTGAACGCCGAGCAGGGGGGCGATGCCGACGAGCGGGCTGTTGATCTGGCTGTAGCCGAGCCAAAGCCAGGGAAAGCCGGTCAGCACATGGCCCATGGCCCAATCACCGAGCAGCCAGAACGCCGGGAAGGCGAGCAGCGTGGTCATCCAGCCAGGTTTGGTCGTTCGGTTGGGGGATAGGCGAGCCCACAGCCAGCAGGCGGCCATCGGAAACAGCGCCAGGTAGGCGGCCAGCAGGGCGACCATGAGGAAGGCCACCGGCAGCGGAATGCCGCCAAATGCCGTCATGCTGATGTGGATCCACCACAGTCCAGGCAGATTCAGACCGAAGGCAAAGCAGAAGCCTAGTTGGCCACTGCGGCGTGCGGTTTGTCCGCCGAGCAGCAACTGCAACAGGGTCAGGGAGAGCAGTGCCAGCGGCCAGATGTTCCAGGGGGCGAAAGCCGGGACGGCGAGGGCGCCGGCGAGGGCGGCCAGCAGCAGGCTTTGCCAGCCTGAGCGCAGGGAGGTGAGTCGTTTCATCATGGTTATGAATTCTTGGGCTGGCTTAGGAAAAAGAGCGCCAGTCCCTCGGGACTGGCGGCTGTGTTCGTATTGAGCTATCAGTCGTCGCTGGCGTCGCCATCAGCCTCGTGGGTCTGGGGGATCTTCACCTGCAGCTGCAGCAGACGGCGCCGATCGGCATGCACCACCTTGAAGGTAAATCCGGACAGCGTTACGGCTTCGCCTTTTTTGGGCAGGTGGCCAAAGGCATGCATCACCAGGCCACCGACGGTATCGACCTCCTCATCGCTGAACTCGGCGTCGAAGTACTCGTTGAACTCTTCGATGGGGGTCAGGCCATGAACGGCAAACACGCTCTTGCTGACGCGGCGGATCTGCTCTTGCTCATCCTCACCAGCATCGTATTCATCTTCGATCTCGCCGACGATGAGTTCCAGGATATCTTCGATGGTGACGAGGCCGGAGACGCCGCCAAACTCATCGACGACGATGGCCATGTGATAGCGCTGCTGCTGGAACTCCTTGAGCAGGCGATCAACCCGCTTGCTCTCGGGCACCACCACGGCGGGGCGCAGCACCTTGTCAAAGCTGAAGGGCTCGTCGGTCAGTCCGACGGCGAACTGCAGCAGATCCTTGGCCAGCAGGATCCCCTCGACATGGTCCTTGTCTTCGTTGATGACCGGAAAGCGCGAGTGGGCGGATTCGATGATGATGGGCAGAAAGGTTTCCACCGGTTGGTTGCGGCGGATAGTGACCATCTGCGAGCGCGGTATCATGATGTCGCGCACCCGCAATTCGGCAATCTCGAGCACCCCTTCGATCATCTCCTTGGTATCTTCGTCGATGACGTCGCGCTCTTCGGCATCCTGGATCACGCCGACCAGCTCATGGCGATCCTTGGGTTCGCCTTGAAACAGGTGGCTTAATCGATCCAACCAGTTTTTGCGCTGGGGATTGCTGGGGGACTGACTCTGTTCGTCACTCATGGTCTGTTGCTAGTTCCTTAGATCTCGTCGTCCTGATAGGGGTTGTCGTAGCCGAGCGCCTGCATGAATTCGACTTCCAGCGCTTCCATCTCGTCGGCTTCTTCATCATCAATATGGTCATACCCTAACAAATGCAAGCTGCCATGCACAACCATATGAGCCCAGTGGGCCAACAAAGGCTTGTTTTGCTCGCTGGCCTCACGCTCCACCACCTGACGGCAGATGATGAGATCCCCGAGCAGCGGAAGTTCGACCCCGGGCGGGCACTCGAACGGGAAGGAGAGGACGTTGGTCGGTTTGTCCTTACCGCGGTAGGTTAGGTTGAGCTGGTTGCTCTCGGCCTCATCCACCAGACGGATGGTCACCTCGGCCTCCTCCTGGAATGGCAGTACGGCGGCATTCAGCCAGCGCTGGAAGTCGGCCTCGGCCGGCAGGTTTGCCGTGTCGGCGCAGGCCAGTTGCAGATCAAGAATCACGCTCATGGGTGGGGCTCCTCGGGGGATCTGGGTTGTGCCGCTTGACGTTCGGCGGTGAGGCGGCGCTGCTGCTCTTCATAAGACTCATAGGCCTTGACGATGCGGGCGACCACCGGATGGCGAACCACGTCATCGGCCTGGAAGAAGTTGAAAGAGAGGCCATCCACGTTGCTCAGCACCTCGATGGCATGGCGCAGACCGGATTTCTGGTTGCGCGGCAGGTCAATCTGGGTGATGTCGCCGGTGACCACCGCCTTGGAGTTGAAGCCGATACGAGTCAGGAACATCTTCATCTGTTCGACCGTGGTGTTCTGCCCCTCGTCGAGGATGATGAAGGCATCGTTCAGGGTGCGGCCGCGCATGTAGGCCAGCGGCGCTATCTCGATGATCTGCCGTTCGATGAGCTTCTCGACCCGCTCGAAACCGAGCATCTCGAACAGGGCGTCGTAGAGTGGTCGCAGGTACGGGTCCACCTTCTGGGACAGATCGCCGGGCAGGAAGCCGAGCTTCTCACCAGCCTCGACTGCGGGGCGGGTCAGCAGGATGCGACGCACCTCCTGCCGCTCCAGCGCATCGACGGCGGCCGCCACTGCCAGGTAGGTCTTGCCGGTACCAGCCGGACCAATGCCGAAGGTGATGTCATGGGTGACCACATTGGCGATCTACTGGGCCTGGTTCGGCGTGCGGGGCTTGACCATGCCGCGCTTGGTCGTGATGTTCACCTCCTTGCCATAGGGAATGGTTGAGGTCGCCTGCGGATCCGCATCGTCGTCCTGCTCCAGGGCATGGCATTCGGTGATGGCCAGGTGCACCTGATCCGGGGTCAGATCGACAATCTTTTGCCCGCGCACTGGCTGGGTCTCCACATAGAGCCGCTTGAGCAGCTCCATCACCGCCTCGGCCTGCGCCGTCTTGCCGACGATCTGGAAGTGGTGGTTGCGGTAGATGATCTCGACGCCCAGACGGCGCTCGATCTGTTTGATGTTGTCATCGAAGGGACCGCACAGGCTGGCCAGTCGCTGGGAATCAGCCGGTTCCAGGTGCAGATCCAAGGTGGTGATATGACGGCTCACAGTATCCTCATTGCAGGAAAAGGGTGGGGAGCCGGACTCAAGCTCCCCAGCGCGCTTAGGGACGGAAAGTGGCGACACCCAGCTCATCGGCGACCCCATCGGGGCGACGGGCCAGGATCTCGCTCGGGCGTATGCTGTGGCGCAGATCCATGTCCGCCTCGGTTCGCACCAGTTTTCCGCGCAGTGAGTGGGGGAACACTTCGGTGATCTCCACATCGACAAACTGGCCAATCAGGCGTGCATCCCCTTCGAAGTTGACGACCCGACTGTTTTCGGTACGGCCGCGCAGCTCCATCAGATCGTTCTTGGACGGACCTTCCACCAGAATGCGCTGGGTCGTCCCGAACATTTCCCGACTGTACTGCATCGCCTGGTTATTGATGACCTGCTGCAGGTGATACAGCCGCTCTTTCTTCACCTCTTGCGGGGTGTCGTCCGGCATGTCGGCGGCGGGGGTACCGGGGCGCGGGCTGAAGATGAAGCTGAAGCTCATGTCGAACTTGATATCGTCGATGAGCTTCATGGTGCGGGCGAAGTCGTCGTCGCTTTCACCGGGGAAGCCGACGATGAAGTCGGAGCTGATGGTGATATCCGGGCGGGCGGCGCGCAGCTTGCGGATCTTCGACTTGTACTCCAGCGCCGTGTGCGGACGCTTCATCATGGTCAGGATGCGATCCGAACCGCTTTGCACCGGCAGGTGCAGGAAGCTGACCAGCTCGGGGGTGTCCTTGTAGACCTCGATGATGTCATCGGTAAATTCGATGGGGTGGCTGGTGGTGTAACGAATGCGGTCGATGCCATCAATGGCCGCTACCAGACGCAGCAGCTGGGCAAACGAGCAGATCTCGCCGTCGTGGGTCGGGCCGCGATAGGCGTTGACGTTCTGCCCCAGCAGGTTGACTTCGCGCACTCCCTGCTCGGCCAGTTGCGCAATCTCGAACAGCACATCGTCCAGCGGTCGGCTCACCTCTTCGCCTCGGGTATAGGGCACGACGCAATAGGTGCAGTACTTGGAGCAGCCTTCCATGATGGAGACGTAGGCGGTCGGCCCTTCGGCGCGCGGCTCGGGCAGGGCATCGAATTTCTCGATCTCGGGGAAGGAGACATCGACCTGGGCGCCATGCCCAGTCTGTACCTGCTTGATCATCTCGGGCAGGCGATGCAGGGTCTGTGGGCCGAAGACGATATCGACTTGCGGTGCACGGGTGCGGATGGCGTCTCCCTCTTGCGAGGCCACACAACCACCGACGGCGATCACCAGATTGGGGTTCTGCTTCTTCAGCTCTTTCCAGCGCCCGAGTTGGTGGAACAGCTTCTCCTGGGCTTTTTCCCGAATGGAGCAGGTGTTGAGCACCAGAACATCGGCCTCTTCGGCCAGCTCGGTGGCTTGGTAGCCTTGAGAGGCGCCTAACAGATCGGCCATCTTGGACGAGTCGTACTCGTTCATCTGACAGCCCCAAGTTTTGATATGGACTTTTTTGCTCATGGAGATTCTTGCGTACTCAATTCGATGAATGCAGGGGAGACTCGGTGATTCCCCACCCGAAGGACCGCGTATTCTACCCCCTTACTCCGGTGGTGACCAGATTCTATCCAGCCTGCATTTTGTAGGGATATTGCGGCGAACGCGCCGTTTTCCCCCAAGGATCCCCATCGGCTGGTTGCTTGGGATAGAATGTCGTTTCTGCTGTTTTTGATTGTTATCTGTTTGCCCTGCATCCGATGGGTTTGGAGTCTGCGATGATGAGTGCTGAGCCTAGTGCCGCTACGGTTCTGGTGTGTGATGTGGCCGTGGTCGGTGGCGGCATGGTCGGCGCGGCGGCGGCTTGTCGGCTGGCGCAGGCTGGCTTGCGGGTCTGCGTGATCGAGACTCAGGCGCCGCAGCCATTTGCCGCCGAGCAGCCGCTGGATCTGCGGGTGTCGGCCATCAGCCCGGCTTCCATCGCTCTGCTGCAGGTCTGTGGCGCCTGGGAGTCGGTGCTGGCGATGCGCGCCTGTCCCTATCGTCGCCTGGAGACCTGGGAGCTGGATGGCATGGCCACGCGCTTTGCCGCCGAGCAGCTCGGCGTCAGCGAGTTGGGATTTATCGTCGAGAATCGGGTGATCCAGCTGGCGCTATGGCAGCAGTTGCAGGCCCTCGATTCGGTCACCTTGAAGGTCGGGGTGACCTTGAACGGTTTGGAACAAGAGGTCGATGGCGTGCTATTGCGGCTTAGCGATGGAACTGTCATCCACAGCCGTCTGGTGTTGGGGGCCGATGGTGCCGTGTCGCAGACCCGGGAGCTGGCGCAAATCGGCATCAGCCGCTGGGATTATCGGCAGGCCTGCCTGCTCATCAATGTCGATATCGACGGGGGGCAGCAGGATATCACCTGGCAGCAGTTTACCCCCGCCGGTCCGCGTGCCTTCCTGCCCCTGGCCGGCAGTCATGGCTCACTGGTCTGGTACGACGCGCCGGAGCGCATTCGAGATCTGCAGGCGTTGAGCCCGGAGCGGCTGGCCGAGCAGATCCGGGCCTATTTCCCGTCTCGGCTCCCCGAGTTTCGCGTGACCGGCTGTGGCAGTTTTCCGCTGACTCGTCGCCATGCCCTGCGCTATGTCAGCGGGCGGGTGGTGTTGCTCGGTGATGCGGCGCACACCATACATCCGCTGGCAGGGCAGGGGGTGAACCTGGGCTTTGGCGATGTGAGCGATCTCTGTCAGCTCATGGTGGCCGCCATCGCGGCGCAGCAACCCTGGGATGCTCCATCGCTGCTGCGCGACTATGAGAAACGGCGGCGTCGGGAGAATCAGTTGATGCAAGCGGCGATGGATCTCTTCTACCTGAGCTTCAGCAACGATCGACTGCCGCTGCGCATCATCCGTAATCTAGGACTGGTGGCGGCCGAACACGCGGGCGTGCTGAAACGTCGCGCATTGCGTTATGCCTTGGGCTTATGAGGGGGCATTCTTGGGATGCGTTGCTTGGTGTGAGATCCAGGGACGCATTGCGAAACCGATGCTGTTGATCAGTTTGGGATGTTATATCGAGCAGGGGAAAATCAGGGGGAGAATGGTGGCTATGACGGGATTCGAACCTGTGACCCCCGCATTATGAGTGCGATGCTCTAACCAACTGAGCTACATAGCCATTTGAAACTGAACGGGCGTTATGTTACTGACCATCAAGAAAATGGCTGGGGTGCCGGATTCGAACCTGGGCATATAGCCGGGATCAAATTCAACTTCCAACTCACCATCAAGAAAGATGGCTGGGGTGCCAGGATTCGAACCTGGGTATGGCGGGATCAAAACCCGCTGCCTTACCGCTTGGCGACACCCCAGTGGATGGTGGCTATGACGGGATTCGAACCTGTGACCCCC
>JAYRLO010000329.1:0-2831 GCA_041905215.1 Aeromonadaceae bacterium | reverse complement strand
CAGCAAAGCATCCTTCTCGTAGACCAGATCCTGACGGCGGTACTCGCCCAACTCGAAGTCAGGCGTCAGCTGGATTGCCGTGGTCGGACAGGCCTCTTCACACATGCCACAGAAGATGCACCGCGAAAAGTTGATGCGGAAAAACTCCGGATACCAACGCCCATCCTCGCGCTCTGATTTTTGCAACGAGATACAGGATGCAGGACAGGCCACGGCGCACAGGTTGCAGGCAACGCAACGCTCGTCCCCGTCCGGATCGCGAGTCAAGACGATGCGCCCCCGGTAACGCGGCGGGGTATAGACCTTCTCCTCGGGGTAACAGAGGGTGTCGCGTTTGCGCCAGGAGTGGGAGAAGATCATCGCCAGACTGCGGATCTGAGTGCCGACCCCTTTCACAATATCTTTAATCATCATACAGCCAGCCTCAATTTGAACTTGCCAGAACCCATGCCGCCGTCACCAGCATGTTGAGCAGGGTTAGCGGCAGACAGACCTTCCAGCCAAAGACCATCACCTGGTCGAAGCGCGGCCGCGGCAGCGACGCGCGCAGCAGGATAAACAGCACCATGAAGAAACCCGTCTTCAGCGCGAACCAGACCACAGGCGGTAACCAGGGGCCCTGCCAGCCACCGAAAAACAGACTGACCAGCATGGCAGAGACCAGCACGATGCCGACATATTCGCCGACAAAGAACAGCCCCCACTTCATGCCGGAATATTCGATGTGATAACCATCGGCTAGCTCCTGTTCGGCCTCCGGTTGGTCAAACGGGTGGCGGTGCGTGACGGCGATCCCGGCGATCACGAAGGTGGTGAACCCGAAAAACTGCGGCACTATATTCCACAGCTCACTCTGCGCCTCGACGATCTCTCGCAGGTTGAACGAGCCGGTCTGAATGACGATCCCCATCAGCGATAAGCCGAGAAACACCTCGTAACTGAGCGTCTGAGCCGAAGCCCGCAGACTGCCGAGCAACGCATATTTGTTGTTGCTGGACCAACCGGCAAACAACACCGCATAGACGGCCAGGCCGACAATGGCGAAAAAGTAGAGGATGCCGATGTTGAGATCGGCAATACACCAGGTCGGCGAAACCGGCACGATCACGAAGGCCAGCAAAAAGGCGGTGAAGGCGATGATGGGCGCCAGGATGAAGATGCGGCGATCGGCAAATGGCGGTATCCAATCCTCCTTGAAGAACATCTTCAGCATGTCGGCAACCAGTTGCAAGATGCCGAATGGACCGACCCGGTTCGGGCCGTAACGATCCTGCCACAGCCCCAGCAAGCGCCGCTCGATGAAGCTCATGAAGGCCCCGGCACCGATCATGACCACCAGGATCAGCAGTGCCTTGAGGACGGCCACGAGGATGGTCCAATACTCGGCGGACAAACTCATGGTTGCACCTCCTGCAGATCCGCGATCAACTGATGATGCAAGGCGCGCGGCAAATCGGCCTGCCCCAGCGGCAACCCAAGTAGCCCTTGCGCCAGTTGATCACTCACCGCCACCGGCAGGCGCCATTGGCGACCCGCCCATGAAAATTCGAGCAGCGAGCCCGCCGCGATCCCCAACCGTTCCGCATCACGTCGGCTGAGGTGGATCCTCGCCTCCGCCATGCGCTGTTTGAAGACGGCCGAACGCTGTGACAACTCCTCCGAGCCAAACAGTTGCGGGTAGTCGACGACCACCCAGGCGGCCGGGTGAGCCTGATAAGTGCCAGGGATATGCGAGGCATAGCCGAGGCTCGGCCGCTCCGGCAGCTCGAACAATCGCAAGCCGGGATCGCCGGACCGCAGATGGCCACCGACTTCGTCCTGAAATTTGTTCCAAGCCGAGGGGGAATTCCAACCCGGCGCCCAGGCAAATGGAACCTGCTGGAACGGCTCGCCAGAGCCCGAATAGCCATCCATCGAAAAGGCAAACGGCGAATCGGCATCGGCCGGCGCCTTGGGCTCATGGACATCCAGATTGGCCCGCATGGCGGTACGGCCACTGTAACGATGGGGCTCCCGTGCCAACTTCATCCCCTTGATACGGAAGCGGGCATTGGGGGCCGCATGGACAATCGGAGCCAGAGCGTCAATGGCTTCGGCGCAGGCGGTCGTCCACTCGTCAAATTGGCCCCAGCTGGCGTGTCGGTGGTTGAGGACGCCCGCAATCGCCTGCAGCCAGCTCCAACCATCGCGCACCTGGTTCTGCTCGTCATAGTAGGTCGGGTCAAAAACCCGGTAATAACGTTGCACCCGCCCTTCGGCGCTGATCACATGGCCATCCGCCTCGGCGAAGCTGGCGGCGGGCAACAGACAATCGGCACGCTGGGCCGTGGCCGTATTCTGGTGATCGAGAACCAGTAAGCAGGCGGCGTTGTCGAGCGCCTGCTCGATACGCGCCGCGCTGGCCCGTCGGTAGAGATCGTTTTCCAACACAACCACGGCGCTCTGGCCTGGTTGATCCTCCAGGCGGCTCAGCGCCGACTCCAGCGGCTGGCCGCCCAAGAGTGCCGCCCCCATGCTGTTGACCTCCTGCGCCACCAAGAAGAAGGAGGGAGTCTGCTCACGGTGCTGCAGGGCCTTGGCCAGATTCAGGGCCGCATCGAGCAATGCCACTGAGCCGGCCGTCGTGCCCGCGATGATGAGCGGACGCTTGGCATCCAGGAGTTTGTCTCGCATCTGCTGGACCAGAGCCAGCTCCGCCGGGTGCAAATCGTCTACCGCCGGTGCCGACTCATCCAGCAGATGCGCCAGTGCAAAGCCGATGCGCGCCTGATCGTCGTAGGCGCCGCGGAAGGTCAGCTCGGCCACATCATCAAGACGGCTCTGATCGATAC
>JAYRLO010000328.1:0-2838 GCA_041905215.1 Aeromonadaceae bacterium | reverse complement strand
GGCGATACGCCGAATGATCGCCAGTTCTGCCTGAATGGCCTGGTGTTCCCGGATCGCACCCCACATCCCGCGCTCTACGAAGCGGCGCGCGCCCAGCAACCGCTGCGCTTTACCCTGCTCGGCCACCAGCCGCTGGCCATACGTATCGACAGCGACTTCCTGTTCCGTGACACCGACAACGAGGTGCTGACCTGGCGGTTGTGTGCCGATGACACCCTGCTCGCCAGTGGCGAACACCCCTTGTTGCTACCGGCGCGCGGACAGCAGACACTGACCCTGCTGCCGCAACTGCCAGTGATCCCGGCCTGCCAGGTGGCCTGGCTGGAGATTGAGGTCCACCAGCCGCGCGCTACCGCCTGGTCGGCCGCCGGTCACCGTCTGGCCACCATGCAGTGGTTGCTGCCCCATCCGCTGGCGCTGCCTGGTTGCGCTAAAGCGGCGGCATTGGCCCGCCCGGCGACCCTGGAGCAGGAGGCCGGAGACTGGCATCTGCGGGTCGGTGATATCGACTGGCAGGTCGATGGCCAGAGTGGCCATCTGCTGCAGTGCCGCGTCGCAGGTCATGCCCTGCTGCTCAACCCGGTGATCGACCACTTTACCCGTGCGCCGATCGACAACGACATCGGCGCCAGCGAGGCCGACCGCCCCGATCCCGCCGCCTGGGCCACCCGCTGGCAACAGGCCGGGCTACATCAGCTCGAACACCGCTGTCTGTCGCTGCTACCGCTGCACATCGGCCATTGCAGTGGCGTCGAGGTGCTACATGGCTGGTTCCATGAGGGCAGCCTCTGTCTGCTTAGCCGCTGGCAGCATCGCCTCGACCCGAACGGCATCCTGCATCTGGATATCGAGGTCAAGGTGGCGGCCCATCTGCCCTCGCTACCACGCATCGGTGTGCGTCTGACCCTGGCCGATAAGGTGGAGGAGGTAACCTGGCTGGGACGAGGCCCGCATGAGAACTATCCGGACCGCAAGCTCTCTGCCGGATTTGGCACCTGGCGATTGCCGTTGGCGGCCCTGCACACCCCCTATATCTTCCCCGGCGAGAATGGCCTGCGCTGCGACACCCGTCGGCTACAGATCGGGGCACTACAGGTACAAGGCGACTTCCACTTCAGTGCCAGTCGTTATTCGCCGGCACAATTGGCGGCCTGTGGCCATGAGCATGATCTGGTGGCCGAACCCGGCACCACGCTATGCCTCGATGGTTTCCATATGGGAATAGGCGGCGATGACTCGTGGAGCCCGAGTGTGCATGCGGAACACCTGCTGCCACCTGACACCTATCGCTATCAACTGAGTCTGGCGATAGAAAAATAGACTTTGTCCATATCGCCGGATCACCCGTGATCCGGCGCACATTTCTGGTTAACAATTTGATTACGCTCACATTAACAATATTGTAACAGTATGTAAGCGTTTTCTTAGTGTAGCCGCGATCACAGACGCTCTTCGATTTCCTTGGCTACATTGTGTATAGCACCCGCTCATTTCATGAACATCGGCGTGCCGCTTACCCTACACAACACAGGAAACCCGGAGAAGGATAATGAAAAAACTGACTACAGTTGCCGCTCTGATCGCTGGTCTGTCTGCTGGTGCCATGGCCCATGCGGAAACCACCATCGGGTTCACCATCTACAAGTATGACGACAACTTCATGTCGGTCGTGCGCAAGAACATCGAAGCCGAAGCGGCCAAGCATGCCGACGTCAAGCTGCTGATGAATGACTCGCAGAACGACCAGTCCAAACAGAATGACCAAATTGACGTCATGCTGGCCAAGGGTGTGAAAGGCCTGGCCATCAACCTGGTAGACCCAGCGGCCGCTTCCGTGGTGATCGAGAAAGTCCGCGGCGACAACATTCCGGTGGTGTTCTACAACAAGGAACCGAGCGCTAAAGACCTGGCTAGCTACGACAAGGCCTACTACGTCGGTACTGACTCCAAGGAGTCGGGCATCATTCAGGGCAAGCTGATTGCCAAGCATTGGAAGGCCCATCCGGAGTGGGATCTGAACAAGGACGGTACCATTCAGTTCGTACTGCTCAAGGGTGAACCAGGCCATCCTGACGCCGAAGCCCGTACCACCTATGTCATCAAGTCGCTGAACGAACAAGGTATCAAGACCCAACAGCTGCACATGGATACCGCCATGTGGGATACCGCCATGGCCAAGGACAAGATGGACGCATGGATCTCCGGCCCGAACGCTTCCAAGATTGAAGTCGTGATCGCCAACAACGACGCCATGGCCATGGGTGCCATCGAGTCGCTGAAGGCACAAGGCAAGAAGACCCCGGTCTTCGGCGTAGACGCCCTGGCAGAAGCCCTGGCGCTGGTCGACAAGGGTGAAATGGCCGGTACCGTGCTGAACGATGCCAAGAACCAGGCCAAGGCCACCTTCGAACTGGCCAAGAACCTGGCCGAAGGCAAGCCGGCCGGCGAAGGCACCAGCTGGAAGATTGAAAACAAGGTCGTCCGCGTACCGTATGTCGGTGTCGACAAGGAAAACCTGGCTCAGTTCAAGTAATACCGGAAGTAGTTGGCAGGGTGGGCAACCGCCCTGCCGTATCCTCCTCTCTGTCAGACGATGGCTGCTATGACGACACAGCAACAACCCGAATGGCTGCTGGAGATGATTGACATCAGTAAGAGCTTTCCTGGTGTCAAAGCACTCGACAAAGTGAACCTGCGCGTCCGCCCCCACTCCATCCATGCGTTGATGGGTGAAAACGGTGCCGGCAAGTCCACCCTGCTCAAGTGCCTATTCGGCATCTATGAAAAAGACGAAGGCAAAATTTTCCTGCTCGGCAAAGAAATTAACTTCACCTCCTC
>JAYRLO010000035.1:0-16101 GCA_041905215.1 Aeromonadaceae bacterium | reverse complement strand
ACTGCAATGCCTCAAAGTTACTATCTGCCACTTGCTCGATGCACCTAAAGCCTGAAAACACGAAAGTTCCATTTGCACCTAAATTTATAATCCAGGACCGTAGAGGTCTTATTGCTAATGATTTTTCTAAAGAGTCTTTGATCGCGATTTCCCAATTTTGCTCGTTTGTGACAATACCTGAGTTGCAAGCACGATTAGCAGATATTTCTTGGGTCACAAAAGTTGGAAGTGTTGAACATGCATATATGGCAATAGAGGCATATCTTGAATCTGCAAAAAAATTATTAACAGTAGCTGATTCATGGGTTCACCCAGCAGAGCGAATCGAACGTGCATTAAGGTTGAGCTGTATGTTCAGAAGAGACACTCAGCGGCCTGATTTGTTTGAAAAGTTAGCTGACTTCATTACATCTGAGATAAATAGTAAAAAGCTAGATGATGCTCCATTTTATGCTTTACGTTTATTGAAGTTATCACATGAATGTGGCGTTGGGAGTGATGACTGGATTCTCGATACAGCCGAGGAAATCGCTCAAACTCGTTCCGAATTAGGTGATACTAGAACAGCGATAAATGCGTGGGAGTGTGCATTGAACTCTGCAATCTCGACTCGAAATAAAGGTAAACAGCAAGAAATCTGGAGAGAAATAGCTGCTTGCCACGTCAAAGATTCTGAATCTCAAGATGGTGGACTGATAGCTGCCGGATGCATACTTAAAGCAATCGATGCATTGTCTAAAGTTCCCAATACTAAACAAGAAAGACTTGAGTTATATGAGACAATGAGAGACCACCAAATTGAATCTCTCCATCAACTCCATGAGTTTTCAACGCCAGCACAAGACATTAGCGAAATTGTTCATCAAGCAAAAATTCAAGTTCAAGGTAAAGACTTTTTCGATATGCTTTTTAGGCTTGGTGTTTTGGTTTCAAGACCTACAGATATTAACAGGCTGAAAGAGCAAGCAATCGAACAGATGCAAAGTAGTTTTGCATGGATTTTTGGTGGAACGCATATAGATCACGAAGGTATCACAGTTGCTACGGTTCCTGCTGGTATGGGACTCAGTGAGAGTCAAGATGGCCCAGCTACTTGGGCTACGATGATGAAAAATATTGGAATTGATCATCAGCTAGCAGTCCAAGGGCAGATACGACCAGCCCTAAATGAGCTAATGATTCAGCATCATGTTTCTGAATATGCACTAGAATCGATTTTAAAAAACAGTCCATTCATACCCTATGGACACGAATATTTTTATATTAAAGGGCTTACTTTCGGCCTAGAAGGAGATTTCCTAAGTGCGTGTCATATTCTTATCCCACAAATTGAAAATTCACTTAGATACGTAGCTCGAAGTCAAGGTGAGGAACCAACAACATTGCACGGTGATGGCTCCCAAGAAAGAAATGGCCTTAAGCTTTTATTAGAACATCCAGTTATTATTGAAGTTTTTGGGCAAGATATTGTCGGAAATCTTCAAGCAATTTTAATAGATAAGATATATGGAGACTTAAGAAACCAAATGTCCCATGGTTATATGCCAGCAGGTCACTTTTATGGTGTTGCACCTGTCTTTCTTTGGTGGTTAGTTTTACATATTGTAATGTTGCCTTTAGGTAGTTACTGGAAACAGAATTACAAACCAGAAAGTGCAGCTAGCAAAGCTATTAAGTCGGTTTCGTAACAGTTGGTTAGGTTCACATATTGCACAGCATCAAGGACGTAATGGATGGCAAATATTTCACAAGTTCGAGGAGCGCTTTTAGAAGAGGCCGTTCTTTTTCTTTTAGAGAAATTTGGCTACGAAACGATCGAGGCATTTTCTGCATATAGTGACGAGAGTCTTCGTGGTGGCCATTCTGGACTCGAAGTTAGGGGGCGAGGCTCATGGCACCAGATTGATGCACTAGCCTCTTTTAGGTCATCACCAGCTTTCATGTATCCACTCCGCCTCATGGTTGAGGCCAAGTGCTATCAGGAACATCGAACCGTCGGAATTGAGGTTGTTCGTAATGCAGTAGGCGTATTAAAAGACATATCAGAAAATTATTTTTCTGTGTCTAGCGGTGGAGCAGACGTACAAATACCTCGTTTCAATTATCATTCGGCAATATTCTCTACATCTGGATACACCAGTGGGGCTATCGACTATGCGTTAGCTCATCAGGTGTTTCTTATCCAATATGAAAATGTCCCAGTAATAAGACCGTTAATCGATGCAATCATGCGATTTGATGAAGGCTGTATTACCAGAGTAGGTAAGAATGCAATCTCAGAGGTTCGCAGACGATATCGCAGCATTATCAAAGATCAAGTGTATGAAATTGATATGCAGGAGTTCATCACCGATCGAGGTATAGAACTGATAAACGGTGCTCTTGTAGACTCATTAAATAGAATTGGTGGTTCATATTTTGGCATGCTACAAGGTCGATGGCCGCTGCATCTTCTAACTTCCGAGCCGCTACCAGCCATGGCCTTCAACTCAGACACTGTTCGTTGTCATGTAACCGGCTACGAAACGGGTGAATGGATGTTTACGCCAGCTGAATTTCGCGCAAATGAAAATGGGTGGTTTGAGCTTCAATTTAACCTGCCAGAAGGTATAGCCAATCTCGTAGCAGAAAACTGGGGGGATCGAGAGGCAGTTGCAAACATCAAGCAACAACACTTCTCTTATATTGATCTATCAGGTCAAATTGGCAACATACGGCGGAGTGTTCGTCTGGAACTAGATCAGGAATGGATAGATTCTTACATTCAAAGATTGCGTCGAAGAACCTAACAAATCAATCAACTACGCGCCGTTGGCGCCGGACACAGCAAAGTTTCGCCGGTTATTGAGGCGTTGTATGTAATCCAAGTTCAAAAGTTATAGCGATGAACAGCCCGTAGGGCGCAATAGCGTAGCGTATTGCGCCGTATAACTGGGTCATTACAGGCTCGGCCAGGCCGCCTAGAAGCGGCCCTGGTAGTTGAGACGGACAGCACCTTGGCTATCCCGCTGCCCCAGGAAGTTGATCCCTTGGGCAAAGGCCGCTGGCAGGTCGGGCTCCGGCATCAGCTTGCCTTGGAAGCCATAGTTGCCACGAAAATCGATCTCGCCCTCACCACTGAGTGCCAGCTGGGAGGAGGCCTGCTTGATCGTGGCCGTCACCTTGCCCTGCTTGCAGGCGAGATCGGCCTTGGCGGTATCGAGCACCAGAGCACCCATCGGACTCTGCACCTCGGCCCCACGCCAGAGCAGAGTACCATTCAGGCTCTGGCAGCCGGTCGGAGTCACCTGCACCTCATCTAACTGCAGATGCAACTGACCCGCAGCCGTCACCGGCACCGGCATCCGCAGTGGCGCCTGGCTAAGCAACCAGGCGGTATCGGCCTGCAGATCCACATCCCGCAACCGAACACCGCCAGACCAACCCAGCTCGGCTTCACCGCGCAGGGTCTCCCGATCGTTGAACTGCAGTTGCACAACCGGATCGAACAGCAGCAGACTGCTGACGGGCAGTTGCCAGCCCACCTTCTGCAGCACCTTGCCCTGCCAACTGATCTGGTCAAATTCACCCTGCCACAGGGTCCCCCGGGCACCGCTGAGGGTCAGCCCCGGCGGCAGTGGCAACCAGGGCAGCACCCGGGCTACCGGGCACTGCTGAACCAGGAAAAAGAGATAGCAGGCGGTCACGAGCAGCCCCGTGGTGATCAGACGCTTCATGATTGACGCCCCAACTGCAGACGGCGAACCTTGACCATCCCTTTCCCCCCTTCGGCCGCCAACTCGATCATCTGGACGCGAACACCGTAATCCCGCTCCATGACGACCAGCCAGTTCATCAACCGCTCAAACTCCAAGGCATTCAACTCCACCAGCAGATCCTGCTCTGTGGGTTGCAGCCGGGTCAACGCGACCCCCAGCTGGCGGGAGGTGGTATTGGCTACCGCCTCCAGCGTGGTGGCCAGATCGGGCTGACGCCCCCCCGCCGGTTGCCGACTCAGATCACCGGCACGCAACTGCATCCAGGAGAGGGTTTCGCGTTGCACGGCTCGCTGCCGCTCCGCCGTATCGATGCTGTTCATGAAGGGACGCCAAGCCCCCCAGTAGACCATTGCCAGCAGCAACAGGCCACCACCGACACTCACCAGAAGCCGCTCCCGGGTCGTGAGGCTATTCCACCAACTGATCATGATTTGCTCCTCAGCACCAGGGTACCTCGCACCTTGCCGTTCTCACTCTTCATATCCCCCGGTTTGACCGTGAACAGGGGGTCTGCCAGCTGGCGGAAACGATCGAAGTCCTGATAACCGGCGCCGCTGGCTTGCAAACGAAACTCGCCGCGCTTGGCATCGAAACGCAACTGCTCCAACTGGATGCCACTGGCCTGGGTAAACACGGGCACCAGCTTCATCAGTTGAGGAATGAAGCCCTGCTGCTGGTCGATGCCATTCAATGCCGCCAGATGCTGCTTCATTTGACTCTTTGGATTGATGACCCGTTTTTCTGCCGGGAATAACTGCTTGTAGAGCTGTATGCTTTGGGCCCGCAATCGGTCGCTCTCCGCCTTCACCTCGTGCAGGTAGAACACCCGGTTAACCAGCAGCAGCATCAGCAGAACACCGACCGCCAACGCCGTGTTGCGCCAGGGGCGCCACAAGCGCTGCCACTCCGGTTGCTTGCGGTACTCGCCTGTGAGCAGGTTGCCGCGGGCGTTCAGGGCACCAATGGCCAACAAGCGCATCGGTAACTCGGCAGGCTCAGCCTGCCACTCACCGGCAACGTCGGCTGGTGGGGCGCTGTAACTGTGGATCGGCGGAGGCGGATCAAAGCCCGCCAACAGCTCCGGCAACCAGTCGGCATCGACCAACATGCCGGCATGGGTCTGCTGGCGAAACAGCCACTGGGAATCCAACTGCACCGCACTCCAGCCCGTTTCAGCGGGAGGCAGTGCCAGAACATCGGGCACCAGGGCTTTGAGGGTAATTCCAGCCTCTTCAAGCCAACCGAGCCACTGACTCATGCGTTTGCGATCGACCGCCAGCAGCGAGACCTGAGACCCTTGAGAGCCCAAGACGACCAGATGCAAGGAGTCCACCTCGCTGGCCACCTCCTCCTCGAGCAGGTAGGGCAACGCCTTCAGGCTCTGCCGGGTCAACTTGCCCGGCAACGAGACCTCACGAAACAGCACCTCGGAGCCAGGCACCAGGCCGATGACCGGCCGTCCTCCGGCGCGCTCTCGCAACTCAGCCAACGCCGCGGCGCCACTGAGGCAACCACTGGCGATGATCTCCAGCTCACTCTGGGACCAGACTAACCAGTGGATCGGATCCAAGGCATGAGCCCCGAGACGGATCACCAAATATTCGTTCACTCCGAGCCTCCGTACTGTCGGCGGATCACCGCAACCTTGTTACTGCCCAACCGCTTGAATAGCGTGATGAAACGCACCTGCAGATCATCCATCTGGACCTGCAACCTGGCCTCGAAATAATTGCTGGTGACCGCCACACTATTTTGTGCCTTATCACCCAGCCCCGTATTGGCACTCATGACCGCCGGCAGACCAAAAAAGGTGGCCGTATCACCCCAGCCATCCTTGGGTCTATCCCGCAACACGCTCAGCGCCTCCTCGGGACTCATCTGCCCGACAAACAGGGCCGATAGCAGGGGAGCCTGGGACTCGAGCAGCGTGTTGACGTTGATCTTAAACTCAGCCCCCGTCGTCGCATTCGGCAACGCGCAGACCAGGGGCAGCAGGCGACGATAAATAGCCGGGGTCACCCCACGCACCAGCCGCAACTCGCTGATATCGGTCATGGGGCCGTTGCCCGTCAGATAAGGCACCTTGAGCGACTGGTACCAGGAGTCCTCCGCCCCCAGCCCCGACACCAGCACATCATCGCTGTCAATCCAGTCACGCAGCGCATCGGTGATCTGCTCGGCCACCGACTCATCGACCTGCAGGTTGATGAGCAGCTGCTTGAAGACCCCGGCGCTGTAGGGCAGACCACTCTCACCAACGGGCAGCGTCGTACTGTTGATGGCGTTGACATTGAAACAGGCCTGGGAGTCGCGGATCTCACCGCGGATCACCCCCTCGTCAACCGGGAAAGTCTGGCCACTTGTGGCCCAATACTGCCCCAGGTGGATTCGTGTCGGACTGTCCTTGATATCCTGGTTTAACGTCTTGGCCACCAGAGCCTCGGCACCATAGGCATACCATTTAGCCTGCTCCTGGCGAACCAGGTTGCTGGTGCGAAACATTTCCATATGAAAACGGGTACTGATATTGGCTGCCACCACCACCATGACGGTGAGGATCAGCAGCACCACCAGCAGAGCCATGCCACGCTGCGCCTTCATGAGCCATCCTCCACCGCGACCATGAATAAACGGCGGATCTGGCCGTAATCCTCCAGATCCAGCGTCACCTCGATGGCTTTCGGCAGTTGAGTCGAGCTGCTCCACTCGTTGACCCAGCTACCGCCGGAATAAAAACGCAAGGTGAAGCCTTTAACCTTGTCCAATAGCGGCGTCACGTTCGGCGGGGTTCCAACTGCCGGATCGACATACAGGAAACTGGTTCGCTCCAACTGCCCCTCGCGCAGACGATAACCGACCTGTTGCAGTTGCGAGCGCGGCAGTTGCGCTCCCGGATTGAACCAACCAGCACGCACAAAGGCGATCGACCAGTCATCGCTCTCCATCTGGAAACGAGCCGCCTGGATCACCACCTTGCTGGCTTCACCATTGAGTCGCATCGGCCGCGGCACCATCTGGCTGAAATCCCGCTCCAGCAGGGTGAACACTCGCTGCAGATCCGCTAGGCGAGCCCCCTTGACCTTGGTCAGCGCATCGTTGGTGATAACGCCTTGCAGGACCTGGTAAGCCCCGAGACTCAAGCTGGCAAAGATGACCAGTGCCAGCAACACCTCCAGCAGAGTGAAGGCAGCCTGATGCTTTACTGCGGGAAACGTCTTCTGCATCACTGGTTATCCTGGTCACGGTTCGATATGAAATGGACGGAAAACATGCTGTGAACGTGAACCATGTTGTTAACGAGAAACATAGGTACGCAACGTCACGCGAGGATCTTTGGCCTTCTCCTCGTTGCGCACCTCGACATCAAGGGCACGAAAGGAGGAGTCCTGGGTTTCAACCCCACGCCAACGCCAATACCAGGTTTGGCCAGCCATCTCCTCTTTACCGTTGGTCCAGGAGAGGCCCGGCCAGCTCTTGCGTAACTTCACCTCGACCTGCCGGTTGTCGGCGACCCAGGTGGCGATGGTTTTCTCCTCCAACGCCGTCAAGCCGACCAATTGTTGGGAGACGCTGCTCATCACGGCAATCCCCGCGACGGCGAAGATGGCCAAGGCGACCATCACTTCCAGCAGCGTCATGCCCCGACAACTCATTTGCTCTCCTCAGCCTTGACTTCATCCTCGGTCAGAACGCGGATCTTGCCGCTCTCATCCCCGCGGATCTGGCGATAGGTTTCAATGGCCTCATCCCCTTCCCCCACCTGTCTCAGCGTGAGATGAAACGGGGTAATTTCGCCCCCCGGCAGCAGCAGGATCTGCGGCTCGCGCTCGTCGAGAGGCTTGCTCTGCGTGAACCAATCCTGCTTTTCCATACCCAGCCGGTTCTCTTCGGGATCCAGAGCCAAACCACCCAGCTCCAGTTCAACCTCGGCACCTTCCGGGAACTTCCCCTTGGTGATGAACTTCTCTTTTTCGTAAGGCACCCAAACCTGGTCATCCCAATTGGCAACAGCCAGTGAATTGGCAGGCAGCTCGCTGGAAGCCGTGTCGGCATTGGAGCCGAGCGTCGAAGCGGCATCCGCTTTCTTCTGCCGCACCATGAACTGGTAGCCTTGCTGATCGACCCAGACCCCGATGGTGCGACCCTCGAGCATGGACTGCTCGGAGGCCTGCGTCAGCGTGGCACCGAGCCGATCACTCAGGCTCTTGATATCGCCGTCACCCTGGGAACCCATGCCGGGCAACGACAAGACGACGATGCCAGCGGCACAGCCGATGATGACGACCACCAGCATGATTTCGATCAGGGTAAAACCACGGCTCCGCATGAGCATTTATTGATTGCCCTTCTTCTGATCCATGTTCCAGTTGCCGATGTCATCATCGGTACCGGCTTCGCCATCCAGCCCCATCGAGAAAACATCGATCTTGCCGTGTTCACCCGGGCTCATCAGCTGATAGGCACCACCCCACGGATCCTGCGGCAGACGCTTGATGTAACCATCGCTCTTGTAGTTACGCGGCTCCGGCTCCCCTTGCGGCTTGGTGACCAGGGCTTCGAGTCCCTGCTCCGTGGTCGGATAGCGGCTGTTATCCAGCTTGTACATGTCGAGGGCATTTTCCAGGGCGACGATGTCACTGACCGCCTTCTGCCGGTCGGCCTGCTCCTTGTTACCCATCAGGTTTGGCACCACCAGGCTGGCCAGGATGCCGAGGATGACGATAACCACCATGATTTCGAGCAAGGTAAAACCACGTTGACGCTGTGTAGACATGGAGAACTCCTGTGATGACTGCGTGTAACTGATTTAGGGAAAAAGAGCCTGTAGCGTCGGAACGACTACATGCTGACCATGTTATTCAATTCCAGGATCGGCTGCAGAATGGCCATGACGATGAACAGCACGATTGCCGCCATCGACACCACCAGCGCCGGTTCAAACACCCCGAGTGCCAGGTTAACCTGACCTTCAAACTCCCGATCCTGGTTGTCGGCGGCCCGCTCCAGCATGCTGTCCAACTCGCCGCTGCGCTCGCCCGAGGCGATCATGTGCAGCATCATGGGCGGGAATAGCTTGGTCTGCTCCAGCGAGGCCCGCAGGCTGCTCCCCTCACGAACCCGTTCCGAAGCCTCAACCAGACGGGCGCGGGCATAGTCGTTGGTCAACACCTCGCCACTGATGCGCATCCCCTCGAGCAAGGGAACCGCACTGGAGTTGAGGATACTCAGGGTGCGGGCGTAACGGGCGGTATTGATGCCACGCGCCACCCGGCCAATGACCGGCAACCGCAACAACAGGGCATGATAACGAATACGTCGTGACGGTTTGCCGTTCCACCAGCGAAACAGCACGATAGCGAGGGCAAATAGCAGCACCAAGCCGAAACCATAGTCGCGGACGAAGTCGCTGGCCCCCATCAAGAAGCGGGTCGAGAGGGGCAGTTCCTGCTTCATATGGACGAACTGCTCAACCACTTTGGGCACCACGGAGGAGAGCAGTATGGCGATGACCCCCACGGCCACCAGTGTCAGGACGATCGGATAGATCATCGCCTGCAGCAGCTTGTTCTTCATCTGTTGGCGCTGCTCTGTGTAGTCAGCCAGCCGATTCAACACCTTCTCCAGGTGCCCCGACTTTTCACCCGCCGCCACCATGGCCCGGTACAACTGATCAAACACCGAGGGGAAGGTGCCCATGGCTTCGGCCAGGGAGTGACCTTCGAGCACCTTGCCGCGTACCGCCGAGATCAGGGTGCGCTGCTTGGGCTTCTCACACTGTTCGGCCACGGCCTTGAGAGATTCTTCGATCGGCAGAGCCGCCGCCACCAGAGTCGACAACTGGCGGGTGATCAGCGCCAGATCGGCGGTACTCATCGATGGACGCAGCAACGAGAAACCGCTGGCTTCCCGCTGCGCCTTCTCGACGGTCTCGGTAACCTCCAGCGGCGTCAGACCCATTTCACGCAGTTGCTGGCGGATCTGGCGGGCGGAGTCAGCCTCCAGCACCCCCTGCTTACGCCGCCCCTTGCCATCCAGAGCCTGATATTCGTAGGCCGCCATGGCTAATCCTCCCGGGTCACGCGCAGCACCTCTTCCAGGCTGGTGATGCCGGCGAGCACCTTATCCAGACCATCGCTACGAATGCTCGGCGTGTGGGAGCGGATCATCCGCTCGATCGACAACTCACCCGCTTCGGCATGGATCGCTTCGCGGACGGTCTCATCGACCAGCAGCAGCTCGTGGATCCCGGTCCGGCCACGGTAGCCGGAGTGGTTGCACTCAGCACACCCCTTCGGGCGGTAGATGGTTGGATTTTCCTGAGCCGGGATCCCCAGCAACAGCTTCTCCTGCTCGGTCAGCTGATGCGGCTCACGGCAGTGTGGACAGAGAGTACGCACCAGACGCTGGGCCAGCACGGCCAACAGGGAAGTCGAGAGCAGGAAGGGTTCAATGCCCATGTCCCGCAAACGGGTCACGGCACCGATTGCCGTGTTGGTGTGCAGGGTCGAGAGCACCAGGTGGCCAGTCAAGGAGGCCTGAACCGCAATCTGTGCGGTTTCCAGATCCCGAATTTCCCCGATCATCACCACATCCGGATCCTGACGCAGGATGGCGCGCAGCCCGCGGGCAAAGGTCATATCGACCTTGGTATTGACCTGGGTCTGCCCCACCCCTTCCAGGTCATATTCGATCGGATCTTCGACCGTCAGTATGTTGCGGTCTTTCGAGTTGATCTCCGACAGGGCGGCATACAGGGTGGTACTCTTACCCGAACCGGTCGGCCCGGTGACCAGAATGATGCCGTGTGGCTTGCGGATGAGCTCGGAGATGTGGTGACGATTACGCGCCGTCATCCCCAGTTGCTTGAGCTCCAATCGCACATTGTTCTTGTCGAGCAGACGCAGCACAACCCGCTCACCGTGGCTGGAGGGCATGGTTGAAACCCGTACGTCCACCGCCCGGCCACCGATGCGCAGGGCGATACGGCCATCCTGCGGCACCCGCTTCTCGGCGATATCCATCTTGGACATGACCTTGATGCGCGAGACCAGCAGCGAAGCCAGCTTGCGGTGAGGGCGCAGGATCTCGCGCAACACACCATCGATGCGAAAACGGATCACCAGGTGGCGTTCAAAGGTCTCGATATGGATATCCGAGGCCTCCTCTTTGATGGCCTCGCTGAGCATGGCGTTGATGAGCCGGATGATCGGAGCATCGTCATCGGCGTCGAGCAGATCCTCGTTCTCCGGCAGCTCTTCGGCCAGGGTAAAGAAGTCAGCCTCGTTGCCAATATCTTCCATCAACTGACGAGCCTCTGACGAGTCGCGCTGATAGGTCACCATCAAGCGGGTATCAAAGGTCTCCGGATCGAGAAACTCGACGCGAAAAGCGGCACCGGCAACCCGGCGCACCTCCAGCAGCGTCTGCGGCGTCACCCCGGGGCGACAGAGCAGCTTCAACTGACCATCCAGCTCCTCGAGGATCACCCCGCGATCCCGGGCAAAGGCGAAGTTCAGACGCGCCATCGGTTCTTGGTCGACGGGGGCCGCCTCGGCAACCGGAAGGAGCGGCTCTACGGCTTGTTCCAACACCGGCATCTCCCTCATTGACTGGCGCCAGACCTTGCCGCTGCAGCAGCGGCGGCTTGCCGAGCCCGCAGCGCATCGATCTCGGCCTGGATTTCCGGATCCGTGACCACATCATCACCAAACTTTGGCATCACGGGGGCGGTGATGTTTTCCGGCATCAGACGCAGCCCCTCACTGGCCCGCTCCAACTGCTCGGCCCGGAACATGCTGTACTTGGCATTGGAGATACCGCTGTAGGTGACCGGATCCCGCAGGATCACCGGGCGAATGAAGACCATCAGGTTGCGCTTGGTCTTGCTGGTGCTGGTCGCCTTGAACAGCTCGCCGACCACAGGGATATCCCCCAGCAGGGGCACCTTGGAGACGGTCTCGTTGGTCTTCTCATCGAGCAGACCACCGAGCACCACGGTCTCGCCACTCTTGACCAGCACGGTATTCTTGATGGTACGCACGTTGAAGGTGGCACCCAGATCACTGTTGGCACTGGCTGCGTCGACGCTGGAAACTTCCTGTTCGATCTCCAGCAGCACAGAGTCGCCTTCGTTGATCTGTGGCTTGAACTTCAGCTTGGTACCCACCGTCTTGCGTTCGATGGTGTTATAGACGGTGGAGGCATCGGTAGAGCTCTGGGAACCCGTCTTGACCGGAACTTCCTGACCGACATTAAACTCGGCCTCCTGGTTGTCCATGGTCGACAGGCTCGGTGTGGCCAGTACGTCGCTCTTCGAATCAGTTTGCAAGGCAGTCAGCAGGGCAAACCAGTCGCCGTGATAGAAACCCAGCGCGGCGCCGGAAACCCCGGCCAGAGCGGTTTTGCTATCGTCACTGGTATCACTCGAACCCATGGAGTCGACAAAGGTACTCGCCGAGATCGGCGTGGTGGTGCCGTCGGCAAACTGCACCATGCCGCCGTTGGTATTCCCCCACTGCACGCCCAAAGCCGCGCCGTTACCATTCGCCACTTCGACGATAATGGCTTCGACCAACACCTGGGCACGACGAATATCCAGTCGGGCGATGACCTTCTCCAACTCCTGCATGACATCGGGTTGCGCCGTGATCACCAGGGCATTGGTCTGCTCATCAGCCTCAATGCTCAGCTTCTTGTCGGTACCACCCCCACCTTGCGCACCAGCTGGAGCCTTTTTGTCCTGAATGCTCTTGCTGACCCCGGTCAGCACTTCGACCAGATTCTTGGCCTTGGCATATTTCAGGTAGTAAACCTTGGTATTGCCATCGCTCTGCTGATCCTTATCCAATTGGCGGATCATCTGCATCACGCGCTGCCGGGCCTTCGGATCCCCGGAGACAACCACAGAGTTAGTCCGCTCATCGGCCACCACCTTGGGCGTCAGCAGAGAACTCATGTTGCTCTTGCCCTCATCCTTGGTCAGCGCCGAAATCAGGCGGACAATTTCCGAGGCAGAGGCATATTTCAAGCGGACTATGTCGACATCCTGGTCCCCGACCTTATCGACTCGTCGCACGATATCGACCAGACGGTTGACCACCATGGCTCGGCCGGTGATCAACAGCACATTGGAGGGTTCGTAGTGCACCACGTTACCACCACCGGCGTTGTCATTGAGCTGGCGCAGCAACGGGGCCAGCTCGCGCACCGACACGTTGCGCACCGGTACCACGCGGGTCACCATCTCATCCCCCGAGCCCGGAGCCGAGTCATCGACCACCGGGATCCCCGAGGTCTTGGCGGTGTTGGAACGCAGCACCTTCAACACGCCGTTGTCCATGGTCACCACCGAGAAGCCATAGACATCCAGTACGCTCAGGAAAAACTGGTAGTACTGCTCCTCGTTGAGCAGGTCGTAGCTGCGAACATTGATTTTGCCGCGCACCGAGGGGTCGACAATGATGGTCTTATTCAGGTTCTTACCGACCGTATTGATAAACTCCTGGATATCAGTCCCCTTGAAACTGGCAGAAAACTCGGCCGACTGAGCTGGCAAACTGCTGTTCAGAGTCAAGGCCAAGATACAGGCCAGTAGCGTAGATAATCCCTTATTACTCATTAACTGATCGACTCCTGAGTTATTCCGTCAGCTTGATGTAGACATCCTGCGACTGGCCGTTGCGCTCCACCGTCAGGTTCATCTCGGTCATCGAAGACAATTGATTCATGATTTGCATGGCTTGCGCATTATCGCGCAGATCATTTCCGTTGATGCTGACGGCAAGGTCATTGGACTGCAGCCCCATCCGGTGGAAGAACGCCACATCCTTGCCTGGATTGATGCGGTAACCTTGTAACTTGCCGTCCTGCATGACGGGTGAAATCGTAATGTAATCCAGTAGTTTACCCGGGTTCTTGACCAGGTCATCACGGAGTTGACTCAAGGGAGTGTTACCAGCTGGCGTGGCCGGGCGCGCGGTCGAACCACCACTCCCTGGCGCCTTGAACTCTTCGCCATCCAGCATCAGAGTTTCATCCTGCCCCTGATTACTGAGAATCACCCGATCCGGCAATACATCGCGCAACTTGGCCGGCGTGCCGGTGATGGTATCGCCGATACCATAACTGGCCTCTTGGCCGGCATAGATGATGACGGCAATCGAGCGACTGGGAACCGTACTGGCCAGAACCCCGGTCAGGGTCAAATTGAGGCGAGTTCGCGGTGCATCCTGTTTCACTGCTGATGAGTTATCTGAGGAGGAAACATTTTCACTCTTTTTGGGAGCCACATCGGCCTTACCAAACAGGGCCAGCTGGATCAGGCTGCGCACATCCAGAGTGTTTTCGGCGGTCTGAGGGTTTCCCCCCGCCTGGAGTCGCAATGGCAGGACGGGCGCAGAGCGCATCGGCACCAGTTGCCAGGTCAACGTCGCCAACTGCTGGCAGCAGAGGATCAACAATAGCCAGAAGGTCACCTGACTCACGCGCGAGACAGGTAACACCGCCAACCATTTCAACAGACGATCCCGTAATTCCATGCCCATATCCTGAAATACCAAAGCCAGTTGTCTCCCATGAGACCGCGACCAGGAAGTCCGGTATTCTGACCCGCCAGCAGAGGGCTGACAACCCGCCAAGTCCGCGTTAGTTCAAATTCCTGAATCCTGCCACCCTATTGCCTCTGTTATAATCGCCCGGAGTGCTCAGAATTAAGGCAACCCGATGACAAAAGCCGAACAGCAGAGTGTCGAAGTCCGATTGGACAAGTGGCTGTGGGTCGCTCGCTTTTACAAGAGCCGAGCCATCGCCAGAGCGATGATCGAAGGCGGCAAAGTCCACTATAATGGCCAGCGCAGCAAGCCGGGTAAGCAGGTCGAAGTCGGCGCACAGCTCAGATTGTGGCAAGGTGACGAGGAAAAAGAGGTCATAGTGCTGCAGCTAGGAGAACAGCGACGCGGGGCCAGCGAGGCACAACTGCTGTATCGGGAAACCGAGCAGAGCGAACTCAGACGGCAGAAAATGGCCGAAGCCCGCCGCCTGAACAGCCTCTATGCACCGCACCCCGACGGCCGCCCCGATAAGAAGCAGCGCCGCGACCTGATGCGCCTGAAATTGAGCAATACCGAGTCTTAACACCGCGGAATGAAGAGAGAACCTATGAAAGAGCAGGATCAACTGTATCGCTATCTATTTGAACACCACCAAGTCCGGGGTGAGCTGGTCCAACTGGATCAAACCTTCCGTCACATGGTTGCTGCTCAGGAGTATCCAGCCCCAGTTCGTCAACTGCTGGGCGAACTGCTGGTCGCCACCAGTCTGCTGACCGCCACCCTGAAATTTGAAGGTTCCATTACGGTTCAACTGCAGGGCAACGGCCCGGTGAGCCTGGCCGTCATCAATGGCGATCACCTGCAACAACTGCGCGGTGTGGCCCGTTGGCAGGGAGAATTGCCGACCACTTCCGATCTCAAGGCTCTGGTTGGTGATGGCCACTTGGTCATCACCATCACCCCGGACGAGGGGGAACGCTATCAAGGTATCGTTGCTCTTGAATCCGATACTCTCGCCAGCTCACTGGAAAGCTATTTTGCGCAATCCGAACAGTTGGCGACACGCATCTGGATCCGCACCGGCGGCACTCTCGCCGAGCCATTAGCCGCCGGCATGTTGCTGCAAGAGCTACCAGCCAGCAGCGAACAGCACGCCGACGAGTTCGACCATCTGAGCAAACTGACTGAGACCATCAAGGATGAAGAGTTGTTCACCCTGCCCGCCGAGGAGATCCTCTACCGTCTCTATCACGAAGAGGAGGTGCGGTTATTTGCGCCACAGCCGATCCAGTTCCGTTGTACCTGCTCCCGCGAGCGCAGCGAACAGGCTCTATTACAAATCGGTAAGGCGGAGGTTGATGCACTGATCCACGAGCAGGGAACGATCGATATGCACTGCGACTACTGTGGTGCCCACTACCGATTCGATGCAATTGATGGCCAGGCGCTGTTTGCCGAAGGGCGCAGCCATAGCGATGGGGCAATCCATTAATGGTCGTTGAGTTGGCGCCCGCAATGGGCGCCAACTATTTTCGGCCACCCGGCCATGTAAGCCAACTCATCACAGCGTTCCCCTCGTCACGACTATTCTCGGATTGGTGCGGTACTGCACATTATCCACATATTCCTTACTGATTAATCCCTCCGCTTCCTCGCTGGAAACACAGAGCAAAAACCTGGCAACTGGCTGTTAATTCAGATGTTTTAACTCAAGAAGACCAAAACTCACCATCGATGCTAAAAACAGGGCATGGTGGTTCTTTGACCCTGGTCGCTATTCTACAGGGAAACCC
>JAYRLO010000034.1:0-16111 GCA_041905215.1 Aeromonadaceae bacterium | reverse complement strand
GCTTCCCCGTGGTCACGCTGACCGATATGAGCGATGCCTGGGCGCTGTTCCATATCCGAGAGGATCGGTTGAAGGATTTCCAGAAGGGGCAGGAGTTCAGTGCCCGTATCCCGGCGTTGGGCGAGGCGTCGTACCGCTTTCGCGTCAGCCATGTTGCCGTGCTGGGGGATTTTGCCACCTGGCGGGCCACCGACAGTCAGCAGGGGTTTGATATGCGCAGCTTCGAAGTCGAGGCGCGGCCGGTCGAACCGATCCCGCAGTTGCGGGTCGGCATGAGCGTGTTGGTGGAGTTGCCCCGTGAGTGAGTGGGGCCCCTGGCGTCAGGAGTGGATCGGGATCTGGCGTGACCCCTGGTTGCGGGCTCTGGTGGCCTGGATCCCGCTGCTGCTGGGGCTGTGGGTCTGTCTGCTGTTTCAGGGAGGGCTGGTACGTGAGTTGCCCATAGGCCTTATCGACGAGGACCACTCCGCTCTGTCGCGCCAACTGGCTCGCTCGCTGGATGCCTCGGCGGCCATGCGACTGGATCATGAATATCTCTCGCTCGACGAGGGGGCTCGCGCCCTGCGCGGCGGTGATATCTATGCCCTGATCCTGCTGCCTCATCAGTTGGAGAAGCAGGTGCGGCAATCGCGCCAGCCGGTGGTGACTGCCTTTTACAACAGTCAGTTATTGCTGGTGGGGCGTCTGCTCGGCAGCGCCATCCAGCAGACGTTGGGAACCGTCAACACGCGCCTGGCGACCGTCGGGGCGTTGCGCCACCAGCCGGTGACGCTGGCGGCGCTGGGTGAGAGTTTGCCTATCGCCACCCAGCTCACCCCCTTGTATAACCCCAGTGGCAACTATGCCCAGTTTCTGTTGCCACCGATCCTGGCGGCCTTGTGGCAGATGTTAATCCTGATCGCTGGCATCAGTTGCTTTGTGCATCGCCAACGCTGCGGCCAAGCCCGTTTCTGGCAACAAGGCTCCCGTTGGCGAGCCCTGGCGTTCGCGTTGTCGCCCTACTGGTTGATCTACACGGGCTGGGGCATGCTGTTATCGGCGCTGATGTTTGGTGTTTTCGGCTGGCCCATGGTCGGGAGCTGGGGGCTGCTGTTGCTGGGGCAGGGGTTGATGGTGCTGGCGGTGCTGGCGATGGGATCTCTGCTCTACTGGCTGGTGCGTGACGGAGCCCGGGCGATGAGCCTGGCTGCGGGTTATTCGGCTCCGGCCTTCGCTTTCCTAGGGGTCACCTTTCCGACCAGCCAGATGGATTCCCCGGCCCTGCTCTGGCGTTCGCTGTTGCCGGTATCGCACTACATAGAGCTGCAGATCGGTCAGGCCAGCATAGGTCTGCAGGGGCCTATGGTTTGGACTCCGCTCTGGTCATTGCTGGCGTTTATGCTGATTTGGCCACTGGTTACGCTCTTGATGAGGCGAGGTCATCATGGCTGATTTCTGCACGCTGTTTCGTCTGGAGTGCCGCGCTCTGTTCTCCGACCGGGCGATCCTGTTGACGCTGTTTGTCGGCATTCTGTTCTATGCCGGCCTCTATCCGTTGCCCTATGCCAACCAGGTTGCACGGGAGTTGCCTGTGCTGCTGGTGGATGAGGATGATAGCTCTCTATCGCGACGCTTAGCCTTCATGGCCGATGCCACGCCACAGCTGCAACTGGTTGGTACGGCCGCGACACTCGAGGAAGCCCGGAGCCGAATTCGTCATGGTGAGGCGCAGGGGCTGCTGCTGATCCCCCGGCATTTTTACCGCGATGTGCGGTTGGGACGCACCGTGACGCTTGGGGTGGCGGGTGATGCGGCCTATTACCTGGTTTACGGGGCCATTGCCGAGGGGCTGAGTCAGGCCGCCGGTACCCTGGGGGCTCAAGTGCGGATCCAGCAGTTGCTGGCGCAGGGGCAGAGTGTGCCCGGTGCCTTGGCACAGCGTCAGCCGTTTGCCGTGAATGCCCAACCCCTGTTCAATCCGACGCAGGGCTACCAGCAATACGTGGTACCCGGGGTATTCCTGTTCATTTTGCATCAGACGCTGCTGATCAGCGTGGGGTTGCTGGGTTCGGGGCAAAATGAGCAACGGGCTCGCGGTGTTCGTGGCTACTGGCAGAATGCTTCGGCGCTGCCGCTGTTGCTGGCGCGTACCTTGCTGTTTATGGGGCTCTATCTCGGTTTTGCCATGCTCTACCTGGGGCCCTGTCTGCAGTTCTATGGTCTGAGTCGCTTGGCCGACCCGTGGCTGTTACTGGTTTTTCTGTTGCCCTTTTTTCTGGCGACCTGCCAATTGGCCATCCTGTTCGGTGTCTGGTTGCCTCGGCGCGAGATGGCGACGCCGATCATCATCTTTTCATCGTTGCCGCTGATCTTTGCCGTTGGATTTGTCTGGCCTCGGGAGATGCTGCCAACACCGATGGCGGCTCTGATCAGCGTGATACCTGCCTCATCCGGCATCATGGGGACGCTCAGGCTCAATGCGATGGGGGCGGAGTGGTCCTCGGTATCGGCTCTGTGGTGGGGCTTGTGGGGGCAGTTCGTTGGCTACGGTCTGCTGGCCTGGTGGAGTCTGCGACGCCGGGTCTGTCGCGATTCAACCAGCGGCTGACAAGGTTTTTGCTTGATTCTTCGGGAGTCTCGGGTGACGGAGTCGAGGACGAAAAGCAGACCGTTGGCGGCAAGGATGCCGCCATCGAGCCTACAGGGATGTATTCACGACGTGTCTGTGTTCGTCCTGACTCCGGATCACCGGGCGCTTACTGTTAGCAACGAATAACAAGAGGCGAACCTAAACAAAGGCCAGTCGATTGACTGGCCTTTGTATTGGATAACGAGGGGCGGCGATACGCGGCGTTAGCGTTTGGTGCCTGAGAGTCGGCACCACTCTTCACGGACCGCAGTCGGATCCATGTCGAACCACTGGCCATAGATCTGCTCGAGCTCCACCGCCTGGGTTTCCAGCACCCCGGAGAGGGCGAGCAAGCCCCCCGGACGCACCAGATCGTTCATCAGCGGAGCCAGTTCGCGCAGCGGGCCCGCCAGAATGTTGGCGACCAGCAGGTCAGCCTGCAGCCCTTTGGGTTGATCCTCGGGCAGAAACAGTTCCAGCTGATCGGCCACGCCGTTGCGCTCGGCGTTGTCGCGGCTGGCCTGGATGGCCTGAGGGTCGATGTCGATACCGATGACCCGCGCGGCGCCGAGTTTCAGGGCGGCGATGGCCAGGATGCCGGAGCCACAACCGAAGTCGACGACCGTCTTGCCCGCCAGATCGACGCCATCGAGCCACTGCAGACAGAGCGCCGTGGTTGGATGGGTGCCGGTACCGAAGGCCAGCCCCGGATCCAGCATGACATTGACGGCACTCGGATCCGGCACATCACGCCAGCTCGGACAGATCCACAACCGCTCGCCAAACTGCATCGGGTGGAAGTGATCCATCCATTCACGGACCCAGTCTTTGTCTTCGAGCTGCTCAACCTTGTAGGGCATCTGCTTGCCGAAGTGGCGCTGGAAGAAGGCGATGATCGGGGTCGGATCGACCTCCGCATCGAACAGCCCGGTCACCATGGTTTCGCCCCACAGCTTGGTTTCACCGGGCAGCGGTTCATAGACGGGGTTGTCGTGCGCGTCCATGTAGGTGACGGCCTGGGCGCCCTGGCCCATCAGCATGTTACTGAGTTTATTGGCGGTTTTAGCGGTGGCGTAGAGCCTGATCTGTATCCACGGCATGGCGAATCACTGTCTCGATAGGGGTAAACGCGCGGATTGTAGCACAGCGAGGTCGCCGGTGCTCAGCGCACGATGAAGGGGGCAATCTGCAAGGCCCGCGGTTGCAGATCCAAAGATTGGCGGGCCGCCAGCAGTTGAATTTTCTCATCCAATTGAACGGCTATCGGGCCGATCAGCAGTTGCAGCTTGTGACTGTCGAGCTCGAAGCGGGTGATGACCCCGAGTTTTTGCAGGGCCGCCTCATCCAGCAGTTCCGGATTTTCGACTTCGACCGTCAGATAGGTCAGGGTCGCGGTCATGCTGATCAGGTTGCCAATGCCGCCTAGCGCCTTGAGATAACCGATGGCCAGCAGGCTCAGATCGGAGTTGGCGTGGTGGTTGCGTTCTGCCTCGGCTGGTTGTGTGCTCTCCCAGAACTGGGGGGTGAGCGGGAACAGCTTCAGGCAGAGGTTGCAGCCTGCGGTGTATAGCAGCAGGGCTATGGTTCCCAATGTGTAAAATTGCAGTGGATCCCGCTGCAATTCTGGGCTCCACAGCACGCTCAGATCACCGGTCAATCGAGGAATTGCGTAGCGGATCTCGATGACCTGACAGAAGGCCATCAGGAGGCCAGCCAACAGGGCATGCATCAAAAACAGCGGTCGTGACATGAACAGCAGTGCCAATACCAGCGGGGCCGTGACGCCCGTGAGCCAGCCACTGAGAGCCAACAGCAGCGAGATGCCGATCATTCGCGGACGCATGGCGGCCGGGGCGTAGCGCAGCAGAGCCAGAGCCATGCCGGGCAGACCGAAGATCTGCACCGCATAGTGTGCCGAGAGGAAGCTCAGCTGTGGCTGACTCAAAACAGCATTGTTTTCTGCCATCACCAACGGGTGAAGAACCCCGTTCAGCCCGAATGGCGTCAATAACTGGTAGATGAACCCGAGGGCGAAGCCTTGCTCCGGGTTGCTCAGCCAGCGTCCACCCAGACGCAACAGTTCGGGTTCGAGCCAGGCATAGATCGCGGCAAGCGGAAAGGCCAGCAGCAGGGCGATAAAGCTATTGAGGATCAAGATGATAGCCGGGCCCTTGAAGGAGTGCAGCAAGGGGGGGAGACGCAGGCGAGCCAGGCGTGGATAGAGGAGCGCCGTACTGATACCGGCAGCCAGGGCGCAGCCTATCTGGGCATGGCGTAACTCGGGGGCCAGGGGTTGCAGGACGGAGGTGAGGATGAAAAAGCTGACGGCCGAGTTCATCACCTGTTGGCCCTGGGCTTCGTGTTGCAGTGCACAGGCTAACTGGATGGCGATGATCAGCGGCAGTGTATCGAATAGCGTCTGGCCAGCAGTCAGCAGCAGTGTGCCAAGCAGTGAGTGGCTTTGACCGAAGAAACAGAGCAGGGAGGCCAATGGCATGAGTGCTACGGGCAGCAGCAGGTATCCTGCCAGGCCGTGACGACTGCGCATAGGGTCTCTCCCTTAAGTTAAAATGTGATGTGGCGCACATTCTACTCGAGGAAGCCCTGAAGATGATAGGGGGATCCTTCGTTTTGGCTCCATTTGATTCAAAGCGCAGAGACATCAAGGCGGCCAAGCAGTAGCCGTAAGGCTTGAATACTCTCCTGACAGGCTTTCTCCAGCAGGGTGTTGGCTAGATCCCGGTAGCTGGCAGGGTCTATCTGGTACTTTTCGTCAGCGCTCTGCAGGTTGGACTGTCCGAACTGGCGACCGAAACGGCCAAAACGCGCGAACCCGGGTAACCAGCCACACTCTTCGCGTCGATAGCGGGGCCAAAACTCGCTCAGCGGAAGGCGAACCGGAGAGCCATGGTGGGTGGCCGCCAGCGCATGTTGTTCATCACCGAGAAATCTCAGGGTCGCTTCGGCACAGGATTGGTAGAAGTGGCCAATGTCCTGACACGACACGGCGATCTCGCCTGGCGCTAGCTGAACCTCCCCGAGAGGCCACTCCTGAAACTGCTGCTTGAGCCAGCTCTCATACGGATCGGAAGGAATACCGCCGTGGTAGACGGGGGTGACGTGAGAGGGGGTGCTCATGTCCTGGATGTGGTGCAGCAGGCGGCCGATCAGCTCGTAGCGTTCACTCTCTTGGCATTGCTCCAGGGATTGCGCCAACTCGTCGACCCGATATCGGGAGTCGAATCGCGGCCAGTGGCCAGTCGGCATCTCGTCGTTGCTGCGAAAGAAGTGCCAGTTGCTGAGGCGTTGCCAGCTCGGAGCATCTTCGCCTGCGCTGCCATCGAGAATGGCGATCTGCTGTTGCTCTGTGAGTGGGATGGCTGCATTAGCGTCATGGCGGAGGCGGCGTAGTGCCTCGGCGGTGATGAGCCTATGTTGATGGGGATACATGGCGCGTCCTGATTTTGGTTTCGATTAACTCCATGTTAGTGATCCTCGCTCATGGTGCCTAGCCCGTCGTGAAGAGGCGATGGCATGACTCATTCGCATGCGTCTGGCTGTCGATTGTCAACGCTGGCGTGTGCTGAGGTTGCCAAGGTTCTGCCTTCGGGCTAAGGTCAGGCCGCCTTTGCCTGATGAGTAGTCGAGATGAGCCTGAAAATTCTGCGTCGCCCCCGGGTTGATGATTCCCACCTGCCTGCCGAACTCCCCGAACGTCTGCGGCAGATCTATGCCAGTCGCGGTGTAGGTTCGGCGCGGGAGCTGGATAAGAGCACTCAGGCCTTGCTGCCGCCATCCGGACTCAAAGGCATGACAACGGCGCTAACCTTGCTCGAGGCGGCCGTGCGTCAGCAACAGCGTGTTCTCATCGTCGGCGACTTCGATGCCGATGGCGCGACCAGCTCGGCACTTTGTGTGCTGGCGCTGCGGGCCATGGGGTGCCGCCAGGTCGATTTTTTGGTCCCCAACCGTTTCGAGTATGGCTATGGGCTGTCGCCGGAAATTGTCGAGCTGGCGGTGGCTCGCGGCACAGACCTGCTGATCACCGTCGATAACGGCATCTCCAGCATGGCCGGGGTGGCGGCGGCCAAAGCAGCCGGAATGACGGTGCTGGTCACCGACCACCATCTGCCGGGCCCTGAATTGCCGGATGCCGACGCCATCATCAACCCCAATCAATCCGACTGTGGTTTTGGCTCCGGCAATCTGGCTGGTGTTGGGGTGGCCTTCTATCTGATGGCGGCACTCTGCTCCCATCTGCAGCGTCAGGGTTGGTTCAGCGAAAGCGGCATCACGCCACCCAAGATTGCTGATTATCTCGATCTGGTGGCGCTTGGAACTGTTGCCGATGTGGTGGCGCTGGATGCCAATAACCGCATCTTGGTGCATCAGGGGCTGCAACGGATCCGTGCCGGCAAGTGCCGCCCGGGCATCCGCGCCCTGTGCGAGGTGGCCAAGCGCGAGTTACCACAACTGACGGCTACCGATCTGGGATTCTTTCTCGGTCCGCGCTTGAATGCGGTGGGCCGGCTGGATGATATGTCGCTCGGAGTCGCCTGCCTGTTGTGCAACGATCTGACGCTGGCCCGGCAGATCGCCAGTCAGATGGATAGCCTGAATCAGGAGCGCAAAGAGATAGAGCAGGGCATGCAGAGTGAGGCCCTGGCCGGATTGGGCTCCTTGCTGGATGACGGCCGCGAACTACCGGCTGGTATCGTGCTCTATCGGCCTGATTGGCATCAAGGGGTGGTGGGGCTGGTCGCCTCCCGCATCAAGGAACGATTCTATCGCCCGGTGATCGCCTTCGCCGATGCCAGTGACCATGAACTCAAGGGATCGGGGCGTTCGATTCCCGGCTTGCATCTGCGGGATGCTTTGGAACGGTTGGACACGCAACATCCAGGGCTCATCCATCGATTTGGTGGCCATGCGATGGCCGCTGGATTGACGCTGGCCACGTCACAATTGGCCGCATTCGAGCAGCACTTTTCGGCGCTGATCGCCGAGTTGCTGACTCCCGAGCTGCTGACGGATAGCTGGTTATCCGATGGTGAGTTGACTGTCGAGGAGTTTAGCCTGCCGCTGGCCGAGCAGTTGCGTCAGGCGGGGCCGTGGGGGCAGGCGTTTCCCGAACCGGCATTTGATGGCAAGTTCCGCCTGCTCTCCCAACGACTGGTGGGTGGCAAGCATCTGAAGATGCAGGTTCAGCCGGAGGCCGGTGGCCCCGAGCTGGATGCCATTGCCTTCAACGTCGATCTGACCGTCTGGCCGAATGGCTCGATCCAATGGGTGGAGTTGGGTTATCGACTGGATATCAATGAGTGGCGTGGCAACCGGAGCGTACAGCTCCTGGTCAACGTGTTACATCCGCTGTAATCAGCGCGATAACTGGGCAAATATCCGGGCGGTTTCCCCTTCCTGGCGCAGCGCTTCGGCGGTCTGGTTGAGTTGTTTCATCAGACTCTCGGCCTGCGGTGTCTGACGATTGAGCACCAGATACATGGGTAGCATCTCCAGCGGTGTGTGCTGTAACCCCTGAAATAGGGTGGGGTATTGGGGCTGCAGCTCGTCAATGGGTTCGGCATAGGTCAGCAGATAGTCCCCCCGGTGCATCGCCAGCATCTCCAGGGCATTGCGGTTGTCATTTGCATCTAGCAACTGCACCCCCTGTGGTCGCTGCCTGAGCGGTTCGAGTTTACCCCCATAGCTGTACCCCCGGATCACGATTAAACGCTGATTCTGCAGTTGGGAGAGTTGGTTGATTTCTGGGGTGGTGAACAGGCGGTATAGCCGCAGGTGCAGGTAGCAGACAGGCGATTCACCGTAGAGTACCTTGCCCTCGTATTGCGGTACATGTTTGACTCCGATCCAGAGCTGGCTTTTACCCTCACTCAGATTGCGATAGAGGCGGCGAGCCGGAAAACCCTCAATTCGGTATGGCAGCTTGGTGCGCTGCAACAGTTGATGGATGTACTCCACCAGCGGCCCTTGGGTATCGGTTGATGATTTCACCACGGCCAGCGGTGGAATATGCAGAACCCCGACACGCAGCGGGGCCATCGAGGGTTCACTGCGCGCCTTGTCCTCGTGGGCCTGCAGGGAGAGCGGTAGCATCAGCAGAGTGGTGAGCCACACACCCCATAGGCTCTTGAGCCGCTTTCGCTTACTTTGGCGCGCAACAGAACCGTCTCGACCATTTTGCGGTGAGTCAGTCATTGGCATCAGCTGATGGATGGATGGCAACATGCTATGGCCGGATGTCTGAAAGTGTTTTCAGTATAAAAAGTATCGAGTGGCTCTGCCATCTTTGTCATGACAGTTTTTGCCTCTAAGTGAACGAGAGTTCCATTTTGTGACGTGGATAAAAGGGCTCACAGGGAGCCCTTTGTGACTAGTTTTCCACGATGCGACTCAGAGGATGAAGCGAGCCACCTTGTCATTCAGGTCGGCTGCTTGTTCCTGCAGGCGGCGTGACTCCTGCTGCTCGTTATGAGCACCTTCGGCCAGTTCATCACCCACTTCCTTGATGGCGGTGACGTTGGTGGTGATCTCTTCGGTGACCTTGGTCTGCTCTTCGGCGGCGGTCGCGATCTGTGTCGACATGTCGGAAATCAGGCTGACTGCCCGGGTGATCTCGTCGAGAGCCTTTGAGGCCGCCTCGGCATCGGCCACGCTGTGGGAAGCCAACGCCTGACTCTTCTCCATCAGGGCGACGGCTTGCTGAGTGGTGCGTTGCAGTGTGTCTATGGTGCTCTGAATTTCGGTGGTTGAAGCCTGGGTGCGTTTGGAAAGTACACGCACCTCATCGGCTACCACGGCAAAACCTCGCCCCTGCTCCCCCGCGCGGGCCGCTTCGATGGCGGCGTTGAGCGCCAGCAAGTTGGTCTGTTCGGCAATGCTCTGGATGGTACCCAGGACGCTGGAGATGTCGTTGGCGTGGCGGCTGAGTTCGTGGATGACCTCGGTCGCCTCGCCGACCTCGTTGGCCAGACTGGTAATGGATCCGCGCGTTTCGTTGACCAAGTTGCGGCCGTCGGTGCTGCTGACGCTCGATTGCTGAGCCGCTGCCGCCGTATTTTCGGCATTGTGGGCGATTTCGGCGGTGGCGGAAGCCATCTCGGTGACGGCGGTGGCGACCATGGCGATCTCCTGCTGTTGATTGCCCAGCTCGCGAACGGTATCTGCGCTGCGTTTTAGCCCCATGGCGGCCGAGTGACTGAGCGATTCAGCCTCATGGCGGATGTGACCGATCAGTTCGTGCAGGCTGCCAACAAACTGGTTGAAGTTGGCTGCTAATTGGCCAACCTCATCTTGGGTGTGAACCGTGATGCGCTGGGTCAGATCGCCATCACCGCTGGCGATGAGAGATAGCGCCGTCGATACCCGGCGTAACGGACGGAACAGAACGCCAACCAGGGCGCCGATCGCCAGCAGACTCACAATCAGGACGGATACCGATATCAGCAGTTGCAACAAGATCTGCTGCTGTAACGGCGCTAACAGGATCTGTTTGTCGATGACGGAGAGGAGGATCCAGTGACTGTTTGGAACCTCGGTGGCCCACACCAGCTTCTCGGCGTCTTGCCAGCTTATCTCGGCAGGATCATGAGTGCGCAGCAAGGAGGCTATCTGGTTGCTATCCAGACCGGAGATCAGAGAATCGAGTGGTTTGAGAACCTGCTTGGGATCCCGGTAGGCAATGATGTCGTTGTCTTGGTCGAGCAGGATACTGAAGCCATCTGCCGGTAATTTCATATCACTGAGGATCTGCTGCATGCGTTGGGTGCTGATGTCTCCACCTAGTACGCCCTGGGGTTGCGCTTCGACCACAGAAAAAACAATCTCGGGCGGACTATAGGTGTCATCCAAATAGGGCTTGCTCACGACGGGGGTAGTGAACCCTTGGGCGGCCTGATACCAGGACTCTTGGCGCGGATCATAGCCCTGGTATTGGCTGGTATCGTCCTCCGGCTCTTCATCGATCATGGCTCCTTGTTTGGAGCCAAAGAAGATGCCCAAAAAGTCACTGGCGTCTCGTACCAACAACATACTGGCTGGATCCTGGTACTTGCCCTGCTGATTCAGCGTGTGGATCGCCGTCTGCTTCTCCTTGAGCCAGGCTGCAATCGACTGGGCACTCTTGTTATTGAGTTCGGCAATCTGTTGATCATTGGTCTCCACGATTTGTTGGCGGAGCGTGTGATAGGAGAACCCGGAGAGCAACAGAATCACACTTAACAGCGCTAGGCTGATGCACAGCAGTATTTTGCGTTTCAACGAGAGGTTGAACATGGCGATTCCTCATCACGAATGGATCAGCTCCCGGCCAGATAGCGGGATTCAATGGCGTGTTAATGCCAAAAATAGAGGCGATTGAGGGAAATAGATAGTTGTTTGATATAGATAATTGGTTGCTGTGGTGCTGAATTGACCCAGCGCAATGACTCTTGAAGCTCAGGAGTGCCGATGATGTTCGGCACTCCTGTCCGGTGGATGGTGGAGTGAATCGCTGGTTACAGGATGAAGCGAGCCACCTTGTCATTCAGGTCGGCCGCTTGCTCCTGCAGGCGGCGTGACTCCTGCTGCTCATTGTGGGCGCCAGTGGCCAGCTCATCACCCACCTCCTTGATGGCGGTGACGTTGGTGGTGATCTCTTCGGTGACCTTGGTCTGCTCTTCGGCGGCGGTCGCAATCTGCGTCGACATGTCGGAGATGAGGCTCACGGCTTGGGTGATCTCGTCGAGAGCCTTTGAGGCCGCTTCGGCATCGGCCACGCTGTGGGAGGCCAACGCCTGACTCTTCTCCATCAGGGCCACGGCTTGCTGGGTGGTACGTTGCAGCGTGTCTATGGTGCTCTGGATTTCGGTCGTCGAAGCCTGGGTACGTTTGGAGAGTACGCGTACCTCGTCGGCCACCACGGCAAAACCTCGCCCCTGCTCCCCTGCTCGGGCTGCTTCGATGGCGGCGTTGAGCGCCAGCAAGTTGGTCTGTTCGGCGATGCTCTGGATGGTACCCAGGACACTGGAGATGTCGTTGGCGTGACGGCTGAGTTCGTGGATGACTTCGGTTGCCTCGCCGACCTCGTTGGCCAGACTGGTAATGGATCCGCGCGTTTCGTTGACCAAGTTGCGGCCGTCGGTGCTGCTGACGCTGGATTGCTGAGCCGCTGCCGCCGTGTTTTCGGCATTGTGGGCGATTTCGGCGGTGGCGGAGGCCATCTCGGTGACGGCAGTGGCGACCATGGCGATTTCCTGCTGCTGATTGCCCAGCTCACGGACGGTATCGGCGCTGCGTTTTAGCCCCATGGCGGCCGAGTTGCCCAGCGATTCAGCCTCTTGGCGGATATGGCCGATCAGTTCGTGCAGGCTGCCGACAAACTGGTTGAAGTTGGCCGCCAGTTGGCCGACCTCATCCTGAGTCTGGATGTGGATGCGCTGAGTCAGATCACCATTACCGTTGGCGATATGTTCGAGGGCGCGCGAGACAACGCGCAGGGGGCGAAATAGCACACCCACCAAGGCGCCGATGGCCGCCAGGCTCAATACCAAGATCAGCAGAGCGATACCAATCTGCTGCCAGAGCTGAGCTTGCAGGGGGGCCAGCAGGGTATCCTTGTCGAGCACGAACACCAATTCCCACTGGCTGTTGGGAACGCCGACAGACCAGACCAATTTCGGTGTGCCGTGCCAATCCAGCTCTTGCAAATCTTGCGCTTGCTGCAGCTGATCCAGGTAGGTTCCATCCAGTTGCGGGTTGATCCCGGTCAACGGCTTGAGCACCCGGCTTTCATCCTGGTAGGCAATGACTGAACCATTATGGTCGGCAAGAATGGCAAATCCGTTCGCGGGCAGGCGTAGTGCCTTGACGGTTTCCAGCACCTTGTCGATGGTGATGTCGCCGCCGACAACCCCTTGCAGTGCCGGTTTGGCCAGGGTGATCACCAGCTTCTTGGTTGTCGCATCAATGTAGGGCTCGGTGATGATCAGTTGATTGGCTGACTTGGCCTGCTGATACCAGGGGCGGGTTCGTGGATCGTAATCGCTGTAGTCCGATTGCGGATTTTCATCGCGCATGGCTCCGGTTTCGTCACCATAGTAGGCGGTGAGAAAACCTGTGCTGTTCTTGGTCAGCAATAGCTCGCGGGCGGACTCCAGGTTGGGCTGGGAGGCCAAAGCCTCGATGGCTTGCTGCTTGCTGGCGAGCCATTCAGAGATGCTGCGTGCCCCTTCGGTACCGAGACTCTGGATCTGGGCGTAGCCATCGTCGAGAACCTGCTGTCGCAGGTTGTGATAGGAAAAACCTGAAATCAGCAGGATGGAGCAAGCCAGAGCCAGGCTGACCGAGAGCAATATTTTCTGCTTCAGGGTTTTGATCTTCATTGAGTATCCCTTTTTCTCATTATCATGGATGCCTGACATCTCAAGGTCAGGTCGTGGACAGTTCGGTATTGAGCAGCGTAGTCCGGGCGTGGTGGGTATATCGGCCACAACCTCAGTTACTTAATTGTATTTTCAGCTATTGGGTAAAAATTTCATAGGGTTTTATTCTGTGTTCATGCATAACTATGTGGTTTCGCGGCGGTATTGCCTGATAGTGCGGCCAAGAGAACGGCTCTTCTATCCCAAATCAGTTTGGCACCAATTGAAAATCTTTTAGGGGGTAACCATCTGCCGATGGGGCAGGTTCAACGTCATCCCGCTTGCCCATGACGACGCTGTCATGGCGATAGATCCTGAGATGTCAGGTTTTCTGGAGCACCATGCCCGTGGGAAGAGGGGATAAACCGGGAAAAATCCCGGCCATTGTCTGTCTATTCCCCACCCGATTGGGTAAAATACTGCGCTTTTCTGCAGCTATCGCCGCTGATGACGCAATGAACGGCTCATTGACGATGGCTTCTGTCACACCAAGACCGGGTTATCGCTTCCCGGCCTGCTTATAGATGAGAGAGTCCTTCATGTTTGAAGTGAATCCGGTACTGAACAAACTCAAGGAGCTGTCTGAACGGACCGAGCTTCTGAGGGGGTACCTTTGACTACGACGCCAAGAAAGAGCGTCTGGAAGAAGTAAGCGCCGAGCTGGAACAGCCGGATGTCTGGAATGAGCCGGAACGGGCTCAGGCTCTGGGTAAGGAGCGCTCCTCCCTGGAGGCGATTGTCGCCACCATCGATGCCCTGACTCAAGGGGCTGAGGATGTGGAGATGCTGGTCTCCCTAGCCGTTGAAGGTGAAGACGAAGAGACTTTCCACGAGGCCGAAGCCGAGGCCGAAGCGTTGGAGAAGAAGCTGGTGGATCTGGAAGTCCGCCGCATGTTCTCCGGTCAGCATGACCCTTCCGACTGCTACATGGATATCCAGTCTGGCTCCGGTGGCACCGAAGCCCAGGATTGGGCCAGCATGGTGCTGCGCATGTACCTGCGCTGGGGCGAGGCTCGCGGCTTCAAACCGGAACTGATTGAATGTACCGATGGCGATGTGGCCGGTATCAAATCCGCCACCATCAAGTTCACTGGCGAATATGCCTTCGGCTGGTTGCGTACCGAAACTGGCGTCCATCGCCTGGTGCGCAAGAGCCCGTTCGATTCCGGTGGCCGTCGTCACACCTCCTTCTGCTCGGCGTTTGTCTACCCGGAAATCGATGAAGACATCGAGATCGAGATCAATCCGGCGGATCTGCGCATCGACGTCTATCGCGCCTCTGGTGCCGGTGGTCAGCACGTCAACCGGACGGAGTCGGCGGTGCGTATTACCCACATTCCGACCAACACCGTGACTCAGTGCCAGAACGACCGTTCCCAGCACAAGAACAAAGACCAGGCGATGAAACAGCTCAAGGCGAAACTCTATGAGCTGGAGATGATGAAGCAGAATGCCGAGAAACAGGCGCTGGAAGAGACCAAGTCTGATATCGGTTGGGGCAGCCAGATCCGCTCCTATGTGCTCGACGACGCCCGCATCAAGGATCTGCGTACCGGGGTTGAAACCCGCAATACGCAAGCGGTCCTCGATGGCGACCTGGACAAGTTTATCGAAGCCAGCCTGAAGTCCGGGCTGTAATCCAAGCAGGAATTATCATGTCAGAACAGAATCAAACCCCGGAACTGGACGTTCAAGAGTTCAACAACGAGATGACCCAGCGCCGCTCCAAGCTGGCTGCACTGCGTGAGCAGGGCAATCCGTTCCCGAACGACTTCCGCCGTGACCATATCTCCAGCGAGATCCACGAGCAGTTCGGTGACAAGAGTGCCGACGAGCTGGCGGCGCTGAATGCCAAGGTGAAGATCGCCGGTCGTATCATGACCCGCCGCATCATGGGCAAGGCCTCTTTTGCCACCCTGCAAGACATGGGCGGCAAGGTGCAGGTCTATGTCACCCGTGACGATCTGGCCGAAGGCTTCTACAACGAACAGTTCAAGAAGTGGGATCTGGGCGATATCGTCGGCGTGGAAGGGACTGTGTTCCGCACCAATACCGGCGAGCTCTCGGTGCATGTCTCCGACATCCGTCTGCTGACCAAGGCGCTGCGTCCGCTGCCGGAAAAGCACAAGGGTCTGACCGATCAGGAAGCCCGTTGCCGTCAACGCTACCTGGATCTCATCGCCAACGAAGAGTCACGCAAGACCTTCAAGATCCGTAACCAGGTGGTCAACGGCATCCGTAATTTCCTGAACGCCAAGCAGTTCATGGAAGTGGAAACTCCGATGATGCAGGTGATCCCAGGTGGCGCCTCGGCTCGTCCCTTCATCACCCATCACAATGCGCTGGATATCGACATGTATCTGCGCATCGCCCCCGAGCTCTACCTGAAGCGTCTGGTGGTCGGTGGTTTCGAGCGCGTGTACGAAATCAACCGTAACTTCCGCAACGAAGGGATCTCGGTGCGCCATAACCCTGAATTCACCATGCTGGAATTCTATATGGCCTACGCCGACTACCGCGATCTGATGGATCTCACCGAGGAGATGCTGCGCACCCTGGCGCTGGATATCCACGGCACCACCACCATCCGTTACGCCAAGGAAGGGGAAGAGGGCTTCGAGATCGATTTCGGTCAGCCCTTTGCCCGTCTGACCATGGTCGAGGCGATCCTCAAGTACGGTAACGATGTGAAGGCTGAAGAGCTGACCACCCTGGAAGGCGCTAAGGCCGTGGCCAAGCGTCACCACGTCGAGCTGATGAAGAGCTGGGAGCTGGGCCATATCATCACTGCCATCTTCGAAGAGACCGCCGAAGCGCAACTGATGCAGCCGACCTTCATCACCGAATACCCGGCTGCTGTATCGCCGCTGGCCCGTCGTAACGATGAGAACCCGGAGATCACCGATCGCTTCGAGTTCTTCATCGGTGGTCGCGAGCTGGCTAACGGCTTCTCCGAGCTCAACGATGCCGAAGATCAGGCCGAGCGCTTCCAGGCTCAAGTGCAACAGAAGGAAGCGGGCGACGACGAGGCGATGTTCTACGACGCCGACTTCGTCACCGCGCTGGAACACGGTCTGCCGCCGAC
>JAYRLO010000327.1:0-2852 GCA_041905215.1 Aeromonadaceae bacterium | reverse complement strand
ATAACAACGTCATTGGCACCTCGAGTGCCAGTACAAGAAGATGGATAGTGTATGAGTGTTGAAAAATCCTCTCGTAAAAAAAGTTTGCTGCTGTTGAGTCTGTTCTTTATCGCGGTTGCCGTGGCTGCCGGATCCTGGTGGTTTTTGGTGTTACGCGGCACCGAAACCACGGATGATGCCTATGTGGCTGGCAACATAGTTCCTGTGATGCCTCAGGTGGCAGGAAACGTGCTCTCTTTACACGCTGACGATACCCAGTTAGTTCCGGCCGGGATACCCCTGGTCGAGCTAGATCCCACCGATGCCAAACTGGCACTGGCGCGCAGTGAAATCCAGCTGGCGCAGACTCTGCGTCAGGTTCAGCAACAGATGGCCGAGCTCAAGCAGTTTGATGCCACCATTGATCTGCGTCAGGCCGAGTTGGATCGGGTTGCAGGTGATCAGAATCGTCGCGAAGTCTTGGGGCTGAGCAACGCCGTTGGTAAAGAGGAGGTCTTGCATGCCCGTCAGAGCGTGCTCGCCGGCCAAGCCGCTTTACGGCTGGCTATCCAGCAACGCAAGACATTGCAGGCCAAGCTGAAGAACACGCCGCTGGCCGAACAACCCGAGGTGCGTCAGGCTGCAGAGCAGGTGCGTCAGGCCTGGCTTGATCTGCAGCGAACCACCATTCTTAGCCCGGTTCGCGGGGTGATCGCCAAGCGTTCGGTGCAGGTTGGCAGCCATGTCGCGGTCGGTACCCCTCTGATGGCGGTTGTACCACTGGATCAACTCTGGGTTGATGCCAACTTCAAGGAGGTACAACTGGCGTCATTGCGTATCGGTCAGCCGGTTGAACTCAGGGCCGATCTGTATGGTGACACCATTGTCTATCACGGCGAGGTCGAAGGGCTGGCGGCCGGTACCGGGAGTGTCTTCTCGTTGCTGCCGGCGCAAAATGCAACGGGCAACTGGTTGAAGGTTGTGCAGCGGTTGCCGGTGCGCATCAAGCTGCGATCCGATGAGCTGCAACGGCACCCGCTGCGGTTGGGCTTGTCCATGCTGGTGACTGTGGATGTCCGCAACACCGATGGCCCTTTGCTCACCGAAGCCCCGGCGAAAACGACGTTGGCAACCACGGCATCCTTGCATGTGGACCTGGCCGGTGCGAATGAGCGGATTGCCCGGATTATTGCCGATAACAGCCAGGCTGACTGAAGGGGGCATTCATGTCGCAACCCGTTGCGCCACCGCGTCCTTTGGAAGGGGTGGCTCTAGCCCTGTTGACGCTGGCCCTCTCCATGGCCACCTTCATGCAGGTGTTGGATACCACCATCGCCAATGTCGCGATCCCAACCATCGCCGGTAATCTCGGGGCTTCCAGCTCTCAGGGAACCTGGGTCATCACCTCGTTCGGGGTGGCGAATGCCATCTCCTTGCCCTTGACTGGATGGCTGGCCAAACGATTCGGTGAAGTGAAGCTGTTTCTTTGGTCCACGGTCCTGTTTGTCATTGCCTCCTGGCTCTGTGGTATGGCACAGAGTCTGGAGTTGTTGATCCTGTTCCGGGTGATGCAAGGGCTGGTGGCGGGCCCCATGATTCCTCTGTCGCAGAGTCTGCTGCTGAGCAGTTATCCGCCGAAGAAGCGGGGAATGGCGCTGTCGCTCTGGTCGATGACGGTGATTGTGGCACCGATCTTTGGCCCGATCCTGGGTGGCTGGATCAGTGATAACTACCACTGGGGCTGGATCTTCTTCATCAATGTGCCTTTGGGGGTGATTGTTTTCTTCCTCTGTACTCGCATGTTGCGCGGACGGGAGACCCAGACACAACGCAATCCAATCGATCTGGTGGGGCTGTCGCTGCTGGTGCTTGGGGTGGGAGCCCTGCAATTGATGCTGGATCGGGGCAAGGAGCTGGATTGGTTTGCATCGACCGAGGTGATCGGATTGGCGATAGCCGCCGTGATCGGTATTTCGTTCCTGATCGTCTGGGAGTTGGGCGACAAACACCCGATTATCGATCTATCGCTGTTCAAACATCGGAACTTTGCCATCGGGGTTGGCTGCATCAGCCTGGCCTACATGCTCTATTTCGGTACCATAGTGCTGTTGCCACAACTGCTGCAGACGCAGCTGGGTTACACTGCGACCTGGGCCGGACTGGCGGCCGCTTCCGTGGGGATATTGCCGGTGATCCTTTCGCCCATCATTGGCAAAAATGCCCAGCGGCTGGACATGCGTATGCTGGTGACTTTCAGTTTTCTGGTCTACGCCGCCTGTTTCTATGCCCGGACTTTCTTCACCGTGCAGATGGACATCGCCTCTGTGGTCTGGCCGCAATTCCTGCAGGGGCTGGCCGTGGCCTGTTTCTTCATGCCGCTGACCACCATCTCGTTTGCGGGCCTTAAGCCTCATCAGCTCGCCAGTGCCTCCAGCCTCTCCAACTTCTTGCGGACACTCTCCGGCTCGATTGGCGCCTCCATCATCAACACCATCTGGGAGCGGCGCGAGGCTGTGCATCACGAGACGCTGACGGCGGCCATCAATCCCTACAATCCGGTGAGTCAGCAGGCACTGCAAAGCTTGCAGCAGGTCGGGATGAGCGAGGCGCAAAGTGGCGGCTATCTGGCGCGAGAGATCACCCGGCAGGCCTTTGTCATGGGCAGCAACGAGATATTGTATGTCTCGGCTGGCCTGTTCATTCTGATGATTGGTTTCATCTGGCTGGCTAAGCCACCGTTCCATGCCGGTGGCGGCGGGGGGGAACACTAGCTCCGCGAGGAATACCATAGCGACGGGGGCAGATGATGATCTGCCCCCGTTGCATTAGCGCGTCTACTCAGCTCTGGCTTGGCGGTACATAACCTTCAATCT
>JAYRLO010000033.1:0-16319 GCA_041905215.1 Aeromonadaceae bacterium | reverse complement strand
CCACCCCTTTACGGGCGATCTGATGGCCCGGGAGCCCCTGGATCTCTTCGCCGGCATAGCGGATCACCCCTTCACTCGGCCGATAAAAGCCGGTCAGGCAGTTGAATACCGTGGTCTTACCGGCACCGTTCGGCCCTATGATGGAGACGATCTGCTTCTCCTCCACCTCTAAGGCCACCTTGTTGACCGCCACCAGGCCGCCAAAGCGCATGGTGAGGTCCGAAACTTCTAACATCTTGCTCATTTCGGCAACTCCATGTGCTGACGGGTCATCGGCAGCAGCCCCTGCGGCCGCCACAACATCATGACCACCATCAGCAGACCAAACATCACCATGCGGTATTCATTAAACTCGCGGGCCATCTCCGGCAGGATCGTCATGATGATCGCCGCCAACACGATACCGACCTGCGATCCCATGCCCCCCAGCACCACGATGGCCAGAATGATGGCCGACTCGATGAAGGTGAAGGACTCCGGACTGATGAAGCCCTGGCGTGCCGCGAAGAAGCTGCCGGCGATCCCGGCAAAGGCGGCTCCGATGGCAAAGGCGCTGAGCTTGATGAAGGTCGGATTCAGCCCCAGGGAGCGGCAGGCGATCTCATCTTCGCGCAGCGCTTCCCAAGCCCGGCCAAGCGGCATGCGCAGCAAGCGGTTGATGACAAACAGGGTCAGCAGCACCAGCAAGACCGCCATCAGGTAGAGGAAGATCACCTTGTGGTCAGCCACATACTTGATGCCGAAGAACTGGTGGAAAGTCTGACTCCCCTCCTCCGCCTTGCGGGCGAACTCCAGACCGAACAGCGTCGGTTTCGGAATACCGGAGATACCGTTCGGACCGCCAGTGATGGTGTTGAGGTTGTTCAGCAGGATGCGGATCACCTCGCCAAAGCCCAGAGTGACGATCGCCAGATAGTCACCGCGCAGCCGCAGCACCGGGAACCCCAGCAGGAAGCCGAAGCCAGCGGCCAACAGACCGGCCAGCGGCAGCGCTTCCCAGAAGCCAAAGCCGAAATACTGATTCAACAGCGCATAGCTGTAGGCGCCCACCGCATAGAAGCCGACGTAGCCCAGATCCAGCAGACCAGCCAGGCCAACCTGCACGTTGAGCCCCAGCCCCAGCATCACATAGATCAGGGTCAGAGTGGCCAAGTCCACCACGCTGCGACTGGCCAGAAACGGCAACAGGATCAGCGCCAGCAGCATCAACCAGAAACCAACTCGGTACAAACCCGGCTTCTCGCTCTGACTCGGCAACACCAGTTTGGGAGTGCCGGAGCCAATGCGGCCGAACAGGCCGAGGATCGGTTCACGAAACAGTTGGAACAGGAAAACAAAGGCAACACCAGCCAGCAGCAGCGGGCCATTTTCACCCAATTGACTAACCACCGTCAGGCTGACGCCCTCGGCCTGCAATTGGAAACCAAACAACCAGAGGGTCAGCAGCAACGTCATGAGTGCCGCGACACAGGCATGTTTAAAATGCATCACACCTTCTCCACTTCAGGACGCCCAAGGATACCGGTGGGCATAAACAGCAAAATGGCCAGCAACAGGGCAAACGCCACCACATCCTTGTATTCGGAGCTGAGATAACCGGAGGTCAGCGCCTCGGTCACCCCCAGGATCAGACCACCGATCATGGCGCCCGGGATCGAGCCAATCCCGCCCAGCACCGCAGCGGTGAAGGCCTTCAGGCCAGCCATGAAGCCAATGGTCGGGTTGATGACGCCGTAATACATGCCGAGCAGTACCCCGGCGATCGAGGCCAATGCCGCACCGATGACGAAGGTCATCGCGATGACGTTGTTGGTGTTGATCCCCAGCAGATTGGCCATCTTGATGTCTTCGGAACAGGCCCGGCAGGCCCGGCCCATGCGCGAGCGATTGATGAACTGGGTCAAGCCATACATGCTGATGAAGGTGACGACGAAGATGATGATCTGCATCCAGGAGAGACTGGCGGCGAAGTTATCCGGCCCGAACTCGAAGCCACCGGTGACCAGCACCGGCATGGCGATATCTCGCGATCCTTGCGCAAACCGGACGATATTCTGCAAGAAGATCGACATGCCGATGGCCGAGATCAGCGGAATCAAGCGGTTGCTACCGCGCAGTGGTCGATAGGCAACCCGCTCGATGCTCCAGCCATAACAGCTGGTGATGATGATCGAGACGACGAAGGCACTGCCCATCAGCAGTACCGAGCTGTCGATTCCCATCATCATCAAGGCAGCCATGACCATAAAGGCCACATACGAGCCCAACATATAAATTTCGCCATGAGCGAAGTTGATCATGCCGATGATGCCATAAACCATGGTGTAGCCGATGGCGATCAACGCATAGGTGCTGCCAATGGTCAGGCCATTGAGCAACTGCTGGATAAAATAGAAAAATTGTTCAGACATAGGAGCTAGTTCCTGTGCACCCGACACGGTATAGATTGTCGTTCCGCTTGGCGAAACGATAAATGATGGGGCGGCCCAAGCCGCCCCTCCGGGTTGCAACTCAGGTTCTTACTTCAGAACAGAGGAGGAGCCATCCTGGTGCCAGGCAAAGACACCAAACTCGAAGCCCTTCAGATCGCCCTTGGCATCCCACTGCAGATCGCCCATGACGGTCGGGATGGTGCCAGCCTTCAGAGCCTTGGCCACATCAGCCGGATCATCACCCGCCTGCTTGATCCCCGCGACCACGCTCTGGATCGCCGCATAGGTGGTCCAGACAAACGGACCGGACGGATCCTGCTTGCTGGCCTTCAGCGCCTCGACCACAGCCGCGTTGCTCGCTTCCTGGTCGTAACGCTTCGGCAGGGTCACCATCAGGTTCTCGGCAGCTGCACCGGCGATGGCGGAGATATCCTTGTTACCCACCCCTTCTGGGCCCATGAACTTGGCCTTCAGACCCTTTTCAGCGGCCTGGCGCAGGATCAGACCCAGCTCTGGGTGGTAACCACCGTAGTAGACGAAGTCGACGTTATCTTTCTTCAGCTTGGCGATTTGGGCCGAGAAGTCCTTATCACCCGCGGTGATCCCTTCAAAGGAGACCACGTTGATGCCGGCCTTTTTCAGCTCATCACGCACGCTGGTGGCGATACCTTCACCGTACTGTTTCTTGTCGTGGATGATGGCAACAGTCTTCGGCTTGACGTTATCGATGATGTAGCGGGCAGCAGTCGGCCCCTGATCACTGTCGAGACCAATGGTACGCATGATCAGTTCATAGCCACGATCGCTGACCTTGGGGCTGGTGGATGCTGGCGTGATCATCAGGATGCCTTCGTCTTCATAGACGTCGGAAGCGGCCAGCGAACTATCGGAGCAGAGGTGACCGATGACGAACTTGATGCCATCGTTGACGATCTTGTTGGCTACGGCGACAGCCTGCTTGGGATCGCACGCATCGTCATACGATACGGCTTCGATTTTCTTGCCATCGATGCCACCGGCGGCGTTGATCTGCTCAACCGCAACCTTGGCGCCAGCGAACTCCATGTCACCATACTGGGCAACAGGGCCAGTCTGCGGACCGGCGATTGCAATCTTGATGGTATCTTCGGCCATGGCTTGAGAGGCCATACCAAACAAGCCTACTGCGATGGCGGTCGCCAACGCACCTTTAGTCCATTTACTCATCTCTCTTCCCTCTTATTTTTTTGTTGGTTATTTGCTTTTCGTTTTTTAGCAGCCTCTGCTACGGAATAGCGGGCCATTCCGAGTTTTCTATCATTGAGCCGCGTCACAGACAAGAGAGTAAGCTGAAAATATTCTCTTGTTATTCAGCGGAATATCATGGTCGCAACACCAACAAACCACACCAACGCGGAGTTAAAAACCAAGCAATCGGTTTTTTCATAATATTATTCTGAAACAAAGTTAACAAAAGCCAGCATATTACGCTGTGTCGAGCGACCAAATTATGCTCGTTCTTCGCTGGTGTAATATCCGCCCGAATGGCACCTTTTCGAGTTTTATGCCTACGATCATGGAAGAACTGAAGCATGAGAAATATCTCTCAATGTTCCAGACCAAGATCTGCTAATGTGCGCTGCCTTTTTCTCAGGAGACGTTAGATGGCCACGATCAAAGATGTTGCCGCTCGAGCTGGAGTATCCATCTCCACCGTCTCACATGTGCTCAACCACACCCGTCGAGTCAGTGAAGAGGCCTCGCGGAACGTGCTTGAAGCCGTGGCGGCGCTGAACTACGCACCCAATTCAGTCGCACGAAGTCTCAAAGTAAACCATACCCGGACCATAGGCCTACTGGTGACCGCCAGTGCCAACCCCTTCTTTGCCGAGGTGGTCAAGGGGGCGGAGGATTACTGCTTCAACCAGGGTTACAGCCTGATACTCTGCAATACCGAGAACCAGCTGGAACGGCAACGCCACTACCTCCGAATGTTGATGGAGAAGCGTGTCGATGGCTTGCTGATGATCTGCACCGACATTGATGCCGAGATCCAGGGGCTGCTACGCAGCCACCAGAGTGTGCCGCAGGTGGTCATGGATTGGGGCGGCCAATGTGATTTTGCCAATGTCATCAATGACAATGTGCGCAGCGGAGCCTATCTGGCGGCGAGCCATCTGGTCGCCCAAGGGCATCGCGAAATCGTCTGTATCACAGGGCAGTTACACAAACAGACCACCCAGCTGCGCCTCGACGGGGTGCGAGACGCCCTTGCGGAGGCGGGGCTGACCCTGGCGGAGGAGAACATTCTCGAAGGGGATTACGAGATGCAGAGTGGTTTCGATGCCATGCAGCAGCTGCTGAGCCAGGATCGGGTACCCACAGCCGTCTTCGCGTTTGATGACCCCATGGCCATCGGTGCCATCTGTGCCGCAACCCAGGCCGGTTACCGGGTACCGGAAGACATCTCGTTCATCGGCTATGACGATGTGGAGATGGCTCGCTTCGCCAGCCCACCACTGACCACCATCCGCCACCCCAAGGCAGAGCTGGGCCAGTTAGCCGTCGAATTGCTGATCAGCCGGATCCGCAACAAGGAGTTGAGCGTCGAAGCGCTGGATATTCAGCCCGAACTGGTCATCCGCCATTCGGTTGCCGCTCCACGGGGCTAACGGCCGCTCGCGGATACAAAACAGGCGCCTATCGGCGCCTGTTTACCTTCGGATTCAAAAACTAACCCAGAGTTGCCGTCTCTTCCGCGTAAGCGGAGAGTGCGCTTGCGGCGCCGCCTTCCAGCTCAACCTGCTTGGCCCGGAAATAGGCGTCGATGCCCGCCAATTCGGCCTGATAGTCTGCCGTGATATAGGGGCGAAACAGGAACAAGATCCGGGGAATCACCTCGAACACTGTGCTCCGTGTCAGCGCCTTGCCTGGATGCAATGTCCGCTGGTACGCCGCCCAGAAGATCAACACCTGCTTCATCAGATGCAACAGGTGATTGAGATCGGCATCGTTGACATCCAGTACCCCATTGCGACGCAAGCCGCCGATATGACGCAGCATCAGGTCATACACTGGCTCCTGGATCTGGCGATACCAATAACTGAGCGACTCACTGCGCGCCAGGATATCGGTCAGATTGTCATAGGCAAAACGATAGCGCCAAATCAGATAGAGGATCCGCTCCAGATAAGTCAGGCTCGTTTGCAGGCTGCCAATAGACTCGGGGGACGCCCCATCTTTCAACGCAAACAGGGTCTCGAGTTCCTGGGCATAGAGCTCGAAAATCGCCTGGATGATGTCCTCCTTGTTGCGGAAATGGTAGTAGAGGTTTCCCGGGCTCATACCCAGCTCGGCCGCGATATGATTGGTCGTGACATTCTGCTCACCCCGCTGGTTAAACAGCTCGATTGCAGCGTGGATGATTCTATCTTTCGTCTTCATGAATAAGCCTTGCTTATGAGTAACTACTCTATGCGTAGCACACGTTGAGCATTCCTGCCCCCAAATGCCCACACATTTTCTATTTCATTTGCTGTAAGTCCACAACAAAGTATTACGTTGGGTATCGCAACAGCGCCAACCTTAGCCGCCAGCCAATCAGCATGATAAACTGCACCATCCGAGATTCTCTCTTTCACGGCTCCAGACGAGGAATTACGCATGATCATAGTCACAGGCGGCGCTGGCTTTATCGGCAGCAATCTCATCAAACTGCTCAACCAGGCTGGCCACACCAATATTGTCGTGGTCGATGATCTGACCGATGGCACCAAGTTCGCCAATCTGGTCGATTTGGATATCGCCGACTACATGGACAAGGATGAATTCATTGCTCGCGTTGTCGCTGGCGATCCGTTTGCCGAATGGAACGAGATTGAGGTGATCTTCCACGAAGGCGCCTGCTCGGCGACCACCGAGTGGAACGGCAAGTTCGTGATGGAGGTGAACTACGACTACTCCAAGCATCTGCTGCATTTCTGCGTCGATCGTGGCATTCCGTTTATCTATGCCTCTTCCGCCGCCACCTATGGTGGTCGCAATGACAACTTCATCGAAGATCGTCGTTTTGAACAGCCGCTGAATGTCTACGGCTACTCGAAATTCCTGTTTGACGAATATGTGCGCCGTCTGCTGCCAACCACCAACAGCCAAATCGTCGGTCTGAAGTATTTCAACGTCTATGGCCCACGTGAGCAACACAAGGGCAGCATGGCCAGCGTCGCCTTCCATCTGAACAACCAGATGAAAGATGGCCAGAATCCCAAGTTGTTTGAAGGCTGTGACGGCTTTGGCAACGGCGGCCAGACTCGTGACTTCGTCTACGTCGAAGACGTCTGCAAGGTAAACCTCTGGTTCTGGAAGAATGCCGGTAAGTCTGGCATCTATAACTGTGGTACCGGCCGTGCCGAACCCTTCCTGAATGTTGCCGAAGCCGTGGTCAAACACCATGGTCGCGGCCAGGTTGAGTTCATTCCGTTCCCGGATCACCTCAAGGGCCGCTATCAGAGCTATACCCAAGCGGACCTGACCAAGCTGCGCGCCACCGGTTGTGATGTGCAATTCCGCTCCGTCGCCGAAGGCGTCGCGGAATATATGGAATGGTTGAATAATCGCTGAGACCCTCTCTTGTGGCGTCAAAGGAGGCGCTTGCCTCCAGACGCCATGGAGAGACGACCAGGGAATAGGACGCTTAACGGGCGTATTGTTCTGCCATAACTCAAAAATCGGGGGCGGTTGCCCTGCTGACTTGAACCGCGGCTGGATGTCGTTCCACGACATCGCGGGTGAATCTGCGTGTAGACAGAGAGTCTCTCCATAGCGCTCGCCTCCGGCACCCGCTTTTTTAATCCGATACAGGCATTGCGAACCGTGAACGGGAACGACATGAAGATTCTAGTGATTGGCGTAAATACCTCAGGCTTGGTAATGCCCATCGTGGACGAAATGCGCCACCAAGGGCATGACGTCACCTATTTAGAAAATGGCGAAATATCCCACTACCGCTACCTTTATCCAGCAGAGAGGATCGCAAACGTCATTGCAAAGGGTCTCTTTAGGCGCAACCTCAAGAAAGAACGCAGCACCCTGGCAACCACTCAGTATCTCAAGGGGTTTCTTCACGATCGCCATTTTGATCTGGTGATCCTCACCAATCCCGACATCTATTCCAGTGACCATCTGGATATGCTGAAAAAAAGCTGTGGACGGTTAGTTTGTCACCTTTGGGACAGCGCCGACCGCATGCCAGGAAACCTCAGACACATTTCCAAATTCGATCGCGTGATGAGCTTTGACCCCAAAGATATCCGTGAATATGGCTTTACGGCGGTAACCAACTACTATCCAGCGACCGTGCAACCACTGCCTGCCTCTCGTCCTTTGCAAGGCGATCTGTTCGGCATTTTCAGTTTTGATCGAGAACGGTATGGCTTCATTTGTCGTTTTCTTGATGCCAATCCAGACCTGAAGAGCCGAATCATGGTGCTAGCCGATCACCCACGGAAAGTCCGACAAATTCGCCATCCTGGTATTGAGGTCATCACAAAACCCCTGATCGGCGAAGCTCTTACAACGATCGCATCCGGTTACCAAGCCATCCTCGATATTGGTTATGCCAGCCAGCAAGGTCTCTCTTTCCGATTTTTTGACGTATTAGGTAGTGAACAGAAGCTGGTTACCAACAATTCGCACGTTCTCGATTACCCCTTCTACCGAGCCGAAAATATCTGCTGCATCAGTGAGTCAAACATGCGGGTATCGCAGACGTTTTTCGCTACCCCCTACCAGCCTCTGCCGGATGAGATCAAGAAAGCCTTCCGTCTCGATGTCTGGGTAACGAATTTGCTCTCTGAGATGATGCGCTAGCCGATCGGCTCAGGAATAGAGCCTTCATTTTTCCAACATTTATCGTTCATTCCGAGTCAGATGAAGACGCTACTTGTATAATCGCCCTTTCTCTCAAGCTATTTTTGCGCAGATATGAAAATTCTAGTCATAGGCCCGGCCTGGGTTGGGGATATGGTGATGTCCCAGAGCCTGTATATCACCCTCAAGCAACAATACCCGGATGCCGAACTCCATGTTCTGGCTCCCGCCTGGTGCTTGCCACTGCTCGAGCGCATGCCGCAGGTCGATCGCGCCATCACCATGCCCATCGGCCATGGCGAGCTCAAGTTGGCATCCCGCTGGCGCCTGGGGCGTGAGCTCAAGGCGGAAGGCTATGACTGGGCTCTGGTACTCCCCAACTCGCTCAAATCCGCACTGATCCCGCTATTCGCCGGCATACCACGCCGCACCGGCTGGAAGGGAGAGAGCCGCTATGGCCTACTCAACGATCTGCGCAGCAACAAACGCGACTTCCCGCTGATGGTTCAGCGCTACATGGCGCTGGCCTTTGCAAAATCACAGATGACCGCGGCCCCTGCATTGCCAGCAATCCCCCATCCGGCATTGAATGTCGATCACTCACAACAGAATCAGGCCCGCAGCCGACTCAAACTTACCAGCCAAGCCCCGATCCTCGGCCTCTGCCCCGGCGCCGAGTTCGGTCCAGCCAAACGCTGGCCAGAAGCCTATTACGCCAACATTGCCGAACGCTGGTGCGCCACCGGCGGCCAGGTCTGGATTTTTGGCTCGGCCAAAGATCGGGACGTTGCCACCAGCCTGCTGAATCACCTCTCTCCCACAGCCCAGGGGCAGTGCCAGATCCTGGCAGGAGAAACCAGCCTGACCGAGGCCATCGACCTGCTCGCAGCCTGTGATGCGGCAGTCTGCAACGATTCCGGGTTGATGCATATCACGGCAGCGGTCGGTACCCCCCTGGTGGCCGTTTATGGATCCACCTCCACGGCCTATACCCCGCCGCTGTGCTCCCGGGTCGAAACCGTGCAGACCGACATCAGTTGCCGCCCCTGTTTCAAACGGGAGTGCCCGCTTGGCCACTTGAACTGCCTGAAACAGTTGTCACCCGATGCCGTCTGGCTCGCCCTGGGGAGAGTTCACCCCGGGTTGGATCCCACCATTGACGTCACCACGACGAACTGCTGAGGAACTACCGTTGCAGACTACCAGCCTCGAAAAATACGCAACCCCTTTGTTCTGGAGCGGCCTGCTGCTCGGACTCCTGTTATCGCTGCTCTACGCTGAACACCAGGTGCTGACTGGCGATCAGACCCAGATGCTGTTCAAGGGCTATCTCGGCGCCTGGGGTGGAACCTGGCTGAGCTATGGCAATGCGGCCAGCGCAGTCGGCAACGTACCCGGTTCACTCTCCGCCTATCTGGTCGGCCTCCCTCTGCTGCTCTGGGACTCGCCTTATGCTCCCATGCTCTTGCTGCTCGCCCTGCGCCTGGTGGGTTATCTGTTACTGGATCGGGTGATCCAGCAGATTTTCACGCCGCAGATCCGTCTGCTCTTCATGCTGCTCTACTGGCTAAACCCCTGGTTCATGTACGATAACCTGCTCTACAACCCGTCGTACCTCTACCTGTTTGCCGCGCTGCACTGCTGGTCTGCGTTTCATTTGCGCCAGAAGGCCTCCTTCATTTATACCTTCCTGCACGTTGTTGCCATCGGCATGGCGATGCAGTTGCACTACTCCTGGCCGATCCTGGGCGTGATTTCAGCCTACCTCTTCTACCGCCGTCAGATCCGTATCCACTGGCTCGGTCTGGCCGCCGCACTTCTGGTGATTGGTGCCTCGCTCATACCCTATTTTCAGGAGCTGATGAGCAACCAGGCGATTGCCCAGAACACGGATCCGGAAGCACAGAAACGGTATATCGGTTGGGGAGGAGTACATGTCTACCCAGTGCTCAAGGCGTTAATTTACTGGGTGCGCTATGGATCCTGGCTGTTTGTCGAACGGTTGATCAACGATGCCCACTTTGCCTGGCTCAGCAGCTCTTCGCTGGTGCAACAGTTGCTGATGTGGATCTGGCGAGGGCTGGTCTACACCATAGGAGGAGCCTCTGTCTTGCTGGCATTGAAGGCGAACTGGTTTGTCTGGCAGCAGGTCAAACCCTTTTGGCTCAGCAGACAAGAGACACAACCGTTGCAGGGTGAGCAGTGGTTTGCCCTCTACGCCCTAGCCGCTGTGTTGGCGATCGTCATCAGCGCCGTTCTGTCACCGATTATCTTCAGCTACTGGCATCTGATCATTGCCTTTCCGTTCGCCTTGTTTCCGATGGTTCTCTTCTTGCGTCACTGGGCCCAAGGCCAGAGCCAGCGACGGATCGGCCGTTATTTGCTGCTGGCAGCTTGGTATTGCCTGTGCGTCAATCTGGTCGCAGCCAACGACAGTCGTAAATTCTCCTCGCGGGTCAGCTTCGAAGAGCAGGTAGACAGTTGGCTCCTCAAAGAACAGCAGCAAGGCAACTTGCCACCCCATCCATATCAGCTCAATCCCTGAGAGCGCTGGGGCGCAAGCCCCAGTTTCCCCCGGAGCCAAGCAGGAACCAATGTCGCTAATGCCTGCCAGTTAAGTGGTTCGGGGAGACCGCCTCGCTCGCCAACTCGCCGTAAACCCTTCCGTGGGGCCCGATGGCGGCATCCCTGCCGCCAACGGTTGGCGCAAAAGGCTACCTCTCCTCGCTAACTAACTGTTCTTGACCAAATGCCGCACTCTTTCCGGCAAACAACAGCTTCTGGCTGTAGCGAGTGAATGCCAGCGCCCTACGCTGAAGAGCCCGGTCCCCCTGATCACAATCGCGTTGTTGCGGCGTGGATTGCCCATACGGCCCGCGAAAACAGCGAACGACACCAGGCTGCCGGAGGGATATCTCCACCCCGCGATCGCCTCGCAACCAGCCGAGCGTCCCTTCTGTGAAGTAATCTCCCTCCAGTTGAGTCGCCGATTGCAATGCCTGGCCGGAAAACCAGGGGGCTCGCCCCCCCAAGAACTGCATGACAGTCGGAGCAATATCCCGTTGCGAACCTATCCCTCGCAGGTGTTGTGGCGGTACAGAGCCATCACTGGCAAACATGGCAAACGGCACCAGATATTGAGCCACCCCATGCGCCGCAATGGCCCGGGTATGATCCGCCACCAAGACAAACAACGTCGGCGGAATATCAGCTCGTTGCCACTGCCGGATGAAATCGCCCAAGGCCTTGTCGGCATAGTGCAACAAACTCAATCGTTTCTGCTCGGCGGTCTGCTGGCCAAAAGTCCAGGCCTCTCCCGGTGGCAAGATTAGATCATGGGTGCTGGTGGTATTGACGATATAGAAGAAGGGTTGTTTCTCCTGCGCCGCAGTTGCCACTACAAAGTCGTAAAGATCGGGATCTTGGTAACCCCACTTGTTCGGCGGTAGTTTGGCCGAAGGAAAGTCCAGCTTGCCATAGGAGTCTTCGGCGCCAAGAAACTGGCTAAACGGGCCGACCATGTCGGTATGGGAGCCTTGAAACATGGCGACATGCCAGCCAGCTTCCCGCAACAACCGCGGCAAACATTGGTAGTCGTAGCCTTCGAGGTTTGTCTGCGGTATGCCAGCGCCCAGGGGGTTCTGCGCCGAACAGAGGGTGGCAAACAGCCCCTCGTGAGTTCGCATGCCACCAGCCAATACGCCATCCGTGGTCAATCCTTGCTTCCGCAGGGCATCAAATTCAGGAGTGGTCTCGGGCGCCTGTGGATTAAAACTACGCATCTGTACCGCAGGCCAACTCTCCAGCATCAAAAATACAAGATTCATCCGCCGAGTTGGCGATTGATAGCGCCCTTGATGCGCAGCCAGCCGAGGCATTAACAGTTGCTTCTGCTCACTATCGGTCATCGCCGACGACGAGAGGTCATAGGGCTTGAGTCGATTACTCTTCAGGATACCGAACAGGGTTGAGTAGGCGCCATTCAAGGCCAGTTTGGCTTGCTGCACATCCCCAATCGCATGGACATAATCCGGGGACATGGGGGTGTTGGCGAAGGACCCCCGGAAGGCCAAAAGGCTTAGCACTATCCAGAGAAGAAGCGGCAACTCGAGGGCTCGCCACCGATGATGCGTCATGGTCCAGCGCCACCGATGCACAGCCAGCCCGAGCAGGATCACCAGCAGGCCAGCCACCCCAAGCAGCCCACCATATTCGCCCCAGGCTGTTTTCGTCAAAGAGCCCAGCTGAGGAAATAACTCACGCACCTCATACCCAACATGACGCCCGGCAGAATCAAAATACATGATGTCCGCAATCTGCGCGCACAACAGAGTCAATAGCGGCGGCAAAAACCAGAGGATGCCATGATGGCTTCGCTTGCTCAGACGGATCCAGCCATACAAGAGCAATACCGATGGAAGCATTAAGGCAACGGAGACCGCCAGATCGAACCGAACCCCCCATAACAGGGCATAGAGCATCTCATTCATTGGCATGGCCGCAAATTGCTCAGAGAAAAAGCTCGCGAACACCACACGCATCAACAATCCAAGCAGGGCGAACGACAAGGAAGCAACAAATAGAACACGGGCAAACATCAAGCCATGATTCCAGACAAAATAGGGGGAAATGAGACAGGCGCTATCATATATCCGCTTTTGATAAGCAACAGTAACCGATCTCACTAAAGTAACTTTGATTTACTATTTTAATGATGCCACAGACGCGAGACAGCCCTATCCAGCGATGCCTTCGGTGTTTAGCCTCCAAGCTCTGCCTCGCACTCACCAACACAGTAGACCTCGACCAGCCTTTTAGCCGATACTTCAGCCCCCTACTCATCGTTTCGCCAGTGGAGTAACCCATGCTCTATCGCCTTCTCTATTCGCTACTCATCTATCTGGCGCTACCGATCGTGCTGTTTATCACCTACCGCAAACGCCCCGGGCAAGTGGGCTATCAGAAACGGTGGCCCGAGCTACTGGGTTGGGTACCGAAGCTTACATCCATAGAGCAGCCGCTATGGATCCACACCGTCAGCGTCGGCGAGTCGCTGGCTGCCATGCCGCTGATCCGTCAGCTCAAGGCCGAACATCCCGATCTGCCACTGCTGGTCACCACGACGACACGCACCGGGGCCGACCAGATTGCCAAATTAGGCGATCTGGTGGAGCATCGTTATGCCCCGCTGGACTACCCAGATGCGGTCTGGCGTTTCCTGCGCCGCACCCGCCCGCGCGCCCTGGTGATCATGGAAACCGAACTCTGGCCGAACTGGCTGGCCGCCTGTGCTCGTCGCCGGTTGCCTGTCGTCGTGATGAATGCCCGCCTGTCGGAACGCTCCTGCCAGCGTTATCAGAAGGTGCGAGGTGTCTTTGCTGCCATGAGCAGCCACTTGAGTCTGATCCTCTGCCAGCATCGTGATGACGCCGCCCGCTTCCTGCGGCTGGGGGTTGCGAGCGAACGGGTACAGGTAACTGGCTCGTTGAAGTTCGACATCCAACTCGACCAGAACCAGATTGAGGCAGGCCAACAGTTGCGTAGCCAAATTGGCCAACGGCCAGTCTGGATCGCCGCCCGCCCCCCTGGCGGCGAGGATGAACCGCCCCCCGCCGCCATGGCCCGGGTGCGTCAGCAACTACCGACGGCTCTGCTGATCCTGGTACCTCGTCATCCGCAACGCTTCGATACGGTCGCTACCCTCTGCCACAGCCAGGGTTTCACCATGGCTCGGCGCAGTCGGCAGGAAGCGATAACGGCGGATACCCAGGTTTATCTGGGCGATACCATGGGCGAGATGCCCCTGCTGCTGCAGGCCTGCGATGTCGCTTTCGTCGGCGGAAGTCTGGTGCCGATCGGCGGACACAATTTGCTGGAGCCTGCCAGCCTCGGCAAACCGACGCTAATTGGCCCCCATTTTTTCAACTTTGCGGATGTAACGCGCCAACTGTGTGACAGTAAGGCCTGTGACGTGGTAGCCGATGCCGATGCCCTCGCGGCATCGCTCATCACGCTACTGCAGGATGAAGAAAAGCGTCAGCAGATGGGCATGCGCGCCTTCGACGTGGTCGCCGCCAATCAGGGTGCGCAGCAAAAAACAAAGCAGGCCATTCTAAACCTTCTGTTATGAAAGCCGGAGCAATCAACGATGGTAAAATCAAAACAGCAAAAATGATGGTACGGCTAAAATGCCGATGAGATAAGGTGCATTCCCATTGATGCAACCGCTGGCGACAAGAATACCTACGGTCGGCCTACCCGTTACCCCCACCACCGTTTCGTTAAGTGACGAAAACGATTTCGAAATCGAGCCAAAAAACGCATGGAATTACCTGACTTAAATTCCATGCATTTCATTCAACGTTGAAACATGCGTCGCCTTAATTTATTGGCATGAAGCACGCCATTTACTAAGAAAGTGACTTTATAAACTGTACAACCTGATCATTGAACAGTTCTGGCTCTCTTTTAATAACATTCCGATATGAGTCAAAACTACTATTCACGGCATCGTAGTTAGAAAATACTTCTTCGATCAAAGAACCGACACGCGACTCAAAATCGTAATCGCATTCATCAATCTTAAATCGTGATGGAATTGGAACATCGACCGCGTTCGCTGCACTACCACGCCGACCAGTAATGATGCAACAACCAGCCATCGCAGCCTCTCTGGGAAAACGATCTTTTCCTGGGTGTTGACCAAAGTCAATATAGATCATCGATCGCTGTAATAAGTTACTCACTTCATCTGGAGTCATATTTCTAATTGGCACAAAATTTAACTCAGGAAATCTTCGCATCAGAGCACTGGTAATGTTAAATCCCTTCAGGGGATTATAGGCGATGATTTTTTCACGAGGAATATGACTATCAACCCGATTTAAATGTGCCCGATTGAGATAATCAGTTACCATGACTGATGAAATTTTATGTTTTTTTAGAAAATCAGAAGCGTATTGACTCTGTGATAGATGAGTAAACTTCTTCATGGAAAACAATGAGCATCTTTTGCCACGAAGAACTCGTTTAAGGCTCGAAAACCACTCTTTAAGTGGAATTATCCCCTTGTAACCAAAAAAGTTATCCACGGAAAGCCACCAAACGCAGATGTGAGCCTTGGGTAACTCTTTTAGCATGGATGTGGCCGTCTCTGGAATAACAACAATAGAATCCGGCGTAACATCAGACAATTTTGCTATTTTAACTTGATAGTTAACATAAACAGGAGGAACAGCAAAAACCTTATCAAATGGATGATAGAGAATACTCGCATCTTGTTTGTTTTTCATCAAACACTCAACAAATTGATGCAATAACTCAGGACCACCAGAAACAACATCCCCAGGACAACAGACAATAATTTTTCTGTTATTCATTTTCGAGTACCACCATTAAATCAAGGGCCGAACGCACTACTTGGTGCATGTCATAGTATTTATACTCGGCCAATCTCCCACCAAAAACAACCTTATCATTATCTGCCAGATCCTTATATTTTAGGTACAAGGCCATATTCTTTTCATCGTTAATCGGATAATACGGTTCATCGCCAGGGGACCAGTCAGCAGGATACTCTCTCGTGATGATAGTGTGCTCTGTATCGACAGTCTCAAAATGCTTATGTTCTATGATTCTCGTATAGGGAATAGATTGCTCTGTATAGTTTATTACCGCATTACCTTGATAGTTTGATATTGGCAGAACCTCATCCTCAAAACGCAGAGAACGATACTCTAAAGCACCGAAACAATAATCAAAGTACTCGTCAATTGGCCCCGTATAAATAACCTGCTTGGCAAGTGCGTCATAATTTTCTTTTTCAGTCAAAAAATCAACACCAAGCCTAACTTCTACGCCATTGAGCATACTTTCAATCATGCGGGTATAACCACCAATTGGGATACCTTGGTAGCGGTCAGAAAAGTAATTATTGTCATAGGTCATTCGCACCGGCAACCGTCGAATAATAAAGGATGGCAATTCGGTGGCCTTGCGTCCCCATTGCTTCTCTGTATAACCCTTAATCAGGATTTCATA